>VSOA01000040.1 GCA_009774585.1 Lachnospiraceae bacterium | reverse complement strand
TTTAATCGGCTTTATTGTCTTGTAATTCCCAACTTTGTAAGTACGGCTTCCTGCTTCTGCTCCATGACGGCCGCTTCACTCTCTTCCATATGGTCATAACCGCATAAGTGGAACATGCTGTGCGCCGTCAGAAATGCAAACTCCCTAAGCATACTGTGACCATATTCCTGTGCCTGTGACCTGATACGGTCAACGGATAGAATAATATCTCCTAAAATCAGTTCGCCGCTGTCAGGATCAAAACAATCCGCCTCGGCTGTCTCCACACTCGCAAAATCGCTTTCTTTCTCAAACGGTATATTGGGAAAGGACAGTACGTCCGTCTCCCGGTCTATATCACGGTAGTTCTTATTATACTCGCGAATCCCCTCATTATCCGTCAGCAAAAGATTAACCGTCGTCTCATAAGGACAATTCTCCATCTCCATCACAGCATCCATAATTTTATCAAGAATCTCATGGATATCAAAAGTAAACTCAACTTCAGTTTCATTCTCAACGTAAGAAGTCATAATATAGTTTCTCCTCGACAAATATCTTCTGCATACTGCGAATCTGTCCCAGTGAAATTTCACTTCCCCACAGCTCGTCCGTCTCCAATTTCTTCTGGAACACAGTATCTATAATCTGGGCATAATCCAGTTGCGCCGTCGGATCCTTCTCAAAAAGATACAGGATAGAAGAAACGATGCAGTCTGCAAATAATACGACAACCGTCTCCTTCGACACAATCTTCTCCGATTCATCCACATATTCTTTGAGAATTTTCTTAGTATTGGGCGGAAAATGATATTCATTACAGATTGCCGAAACATTTTCCCAAGTATTCTCGCCTCTCAGCTTACCGATTCTTTGGTAATAAGCACACGCTTTCGCCGCCGCATCGTCCAATCCTAAACGTCTTGCTATCCGGTCGCTCAGATATGCTGTATGTATCGCATGATAATATTCTTCCTTAGACATATCCTTAAGCTGTACCAGAAGCGGAAATTCCGGGTCATTGATATCCATATATTTCTCTCTGTTTCTGTGAATGACCGCCGAACTGAACATTTTAAGACTGATCAGCAGCAGAATGCAGCATACCATCAGATTGACTAACGGAATCATAAACTGCCCAAATGACAACTGCTCCTGTGAAAAGAGTATCACGTTCGCAGTCAGGCAAAGCGTCAGTATCGACAACGAAATGAATAGCGGAAATCCTACATGAAAATCATCGTTTAACGTGCTAAATACAAGAACGCCTACCACTCCGCTTATAAAATAGAGCCAGAAAACAGAGAATGTACCACCCGACAAATTTACTGCCACCAGCAGGCACGTACTACCAGCCACTACGCCTGTAACGCCGTTGCTGAACACACCGAGAAGCACGAACAGAACAAGAAACGGCCATCCTTTGACCGGCAGATACGGCAGAAGCACCGAGGCGATCAGGCTGCCCAGATACATCATGGTAAACCGGCTGTATTTACCTTCATTACGATAAATAAATAAACCGTTCATTTCACTCATCGAAAACGCAAATATTACAACTCCTGTACCGGTCAAAACCATAACCGTATTGCGAATCGTCTCTTCCGTATTATTACCATATAACAGACTTCCTGCCAGTGCAATTCCCCCTGACAGTACAAACATTATCCAAAAAACTAATATTCTTTTCCAAAGAGGTGTTTTACTTTTTTCCACGACTATAATTCCTGTTTCTCCGTTTTATTTCACTACGATTTTTCTCTTTTGATTCATAATCATCATATGCTCTGACAATCTTCTGTACAAGAGGATGTCTGACCACATCTTTGCTGGTTAACATACAGAATGCTATATCATCAATTTTTGAAAGCACCTTAACCGCTATATCCAGCCCAGACCTTGCATCCGGCGCCAAATCCTTCTGCGAATTATCACCCGTCACCACAACTTTGGAGCCGAAGCCGATTCGTGTCAGAAACATCTTCATCTGTGCCGGTGTGGTGTTCTGCGCTTCGTCCAGAATAATATAGGCATTGTCAAGAGTACGTCCTCTCATATAGGCAAGCGGCGCAACCTCGATCAATCCTTTCTCCATATTCTTATTAAAACTCTCGGCGCCCATAATCTGATACAAGGCATCATAGAGCGGTCTAAGGTAAGGATCCACTTTACTCTGTAAATCGCCGGGTAGAAATCCCAGCTTTTCGCCGGCTTCAATTGCCGGTCTCGTGAGGATGATCCTGCTCACCTCATTATTCTTAAACGCAGTGATTGCCATCGCCATCGCCAGATACGTTTTACCGGTTCCAGCCGGTCCGATTCCGAATACGATCATATGATCCCTGATTGCATCAACATACTTTTTCTGTCCGAGAGTCTTAGGTTTAATCGGCTTACCGCTTATCGTATGGCAGATACAATCGCTGTCTATCTCCAAAAGTACATCGTCGTGACCTTGACTCTCATGTTCCATCTCTATCGCATAATTAACATTTTGTTCTTCCAACATATTGCCTCTCTCCGATAATGTCAACAACTCTTTCACGATGTGGGAGGCTTTCATCACCGCTTCCTTGTTGCCGCTTATCCGCACGGCGCCATCCCGATCCACAATCGTTACGTGCAGATCGTCTTCTATTTTTCTAATATAGGAATCACATTTGCCAAACAAATTCTGCATGTGCTCGACCGGCACATCTATACTAACCGTAAATTCTCCCATGTATCCGTATACTGCCTCTCTATTCTTCCGGTATTTCTTCCACTGCAACCGGTTCTGTCCTCGTCGGTACAAGTTTCACCGCCGACTCCTCCAACTGCATATGGGCATTTAACACCCAATTTTTTTCGTTCTTTTTTATTGTAACATTTTTTTTCGTAATTTGTACCCCTTTTTCCTCTAAACTTAAGATTATTTTATTCCATTCCTCCTGCATGATTGCTTCCATCTCTTCCTCGGTATATTTCTGTCTGATCATTTCATATTCCTGAACGGTTTTTCCGCCATAATAAATCGGCAGATAGAGACGGTCTAACAGTTTGACTTGTTTCTTTTCACCACTCACATCGTATTCTTTATAGGGAATACCTCCGAGCCTTAAATCCCACTCTCTGTCTTTGAATCCGAACATTGCTACCTTCTTCTGTCGTCCGGTATACATCTTTTCCTCATATAGGATATCCTTTTTCACAGCAACTGATTCCGTATACCTCAGCATAATGTCCGCATCGGATACTACATACTGATATTTTCTGATTGTCGTATCTTCATTGTATACCGGAACCGCACCGCTGACCAGCACGTCTCCCTTTTCCACCGTATCCCCGACCGTAACCTGCGGCACGCCGCTGCGGGTAATGATATAAGACACTGTCCCGGACTTCGTCGCAATTAAATCCATTCCATCCGTCTGCTCATAATTCTCCGTATCGTCTGATTGACCAGTTTGGTCATAGTCAGGCATTTCATTTTCTTTGATATAGATAACCAGCGTCGTACCTTTTACCTGTACAGAAGTCCAAGTAATCACATCATAGTCTTCCCGCAGTGCCTTCTCCACTTCCTCTATCTGAAGCCGGCTTTTCTTCATCGCAACATGCACGCCCTTTTCCTCCAGATAATCGATCAGGACGTCTTCTGTCAGCACATAATTGCCTTCAATCTTAATGTTCCAGATAAATCCTGCCGTCAGCATCCAGAAAAGCATGCAGCAGATGAACCCGGCGACAAAAATCTTACGCCGCCCCATTTTGGACGCAAAAAAAGGCAGTCCATATCTTTTTAAGACGGATGCCTTTGTTCCGGTCTTTCTAAGCAGCGGTTTTAATGCAAAAAAACCCTGCACGCTGATATTCATCGTATCATAATCGCCGTGATTTACGATATCCCATACCAGAATATCATGATTTCCGCACAAATTAAGCAGTCGCTCCGTAGAATATCCCCATACTTTGATTGTTACATACCCTCTGATATATTGTATCCAATGAAGCATCCTTTCCCTCTCCGTCAAACATATCGGACAGTATCGATACTGCCGCTTATTTTCATGTCTTCATTGGTATAATAATCAATGGACAGCCTTTTACCTTCAAAGCATATCTTGCAATTCTTCCCCTGCAATACGATAGACTCCGTGGTATATTCTAATATTCCTTTATAATTTTCTATAAATGCCTCTCTGTTCCCGGTGATTGTGACAATTGCTGCCCCCAGCATCGTATCTTTGGGGAGTTTTAGCGATTCCACAATCAGTTCTTTGGAATTCGACAGGGCTGATATTGGCAATTTCTTATTCTTTCTTCTCATAGTTTACTATATGTATACGAGAAGAAATTCATGACTGAATCTCTCTGCCAACAATTATCCGTTTATCGTTTTCATGCATTGTTCCGGTTTATTCCCGTACGATACCCTTGATTAGTTGTGCCCTTTGCACCGGCTTATCTGCAAAATGATAGGCCTTCAAAAAACGCTCTTTAGCCGCTGTCAGCTTCGCACGGTCGTTTGCATAAATTACCGCTAATGGCTCTCCTGAAGCAACATGGTCGCCAACCTTCTTGTTCAGGATCAATCCCACTGACAAATCAATCTCACTTTCCTTCGTCTCTCTGCCGCCGCCAAGTATCAACGAACAAATTCCTATCTCATCACAGTCAATTTTCTCAATATAACCGCTCTGCACAGAAACAATTTCTTCGATAACAGACGCCTTCGGCAAGAGCGTTGTGTCATATACTGCCTTTGCGTCACCGCCCTGTGCCTGAACAAACTCAGCCAGCTTCTTTAGCGCGCTGCCATCCTCAATCACTCTTTGCAGTCTCTTCTCCGCATCTTTCTCGTCGGACGACACGCCGCCTGCAATTAACATGTATGTCCCAAGCGTCATGCAAAGCTTTGTAAAATCCTCCGGTCCTTCTCCGCGCAAAGTTGCAATCGCTTCCTCTACTTCCAACGCATTTCCTACCGCACGTCCCAGCGGCTGATCCATATCGGATACTACGGCGATAGTTTTTCTGCCCGCCATATTTCCCAGCGTGACCATCTCCTTAGCCAGTGCAAAAGAGTCTTTCTCACTTTTCATGAAAGCTCCGCTCCCGGTTTTGACGTCCAGAACAATAGCGTCGGCACCGGAAGCAAGCTTCTTACTCATGATAGAACTTGCAATCAACGACATATTATCCACCGTTGCCGTCACATCACGAAGTGCATACAGCTTCTTATCCGCCGGCGCGATATCTGCCGTCTGTCCCATAATCGACACCCCAATCTCATTGACCTGCCTGACAAAATGTCCCGCCGTGATCCCGGTTGTAAACCCTTCAAAACTCTCCAGCTTGTCTATCGTCCCACCGGTATGTCCGAGTCCTCTGCCGCTCATCTTCGCAATCTTCACGCCACATGCAGCGACCATAGGTGTCAGTGCAATGGACGTTTTGTCTCCTACTCCCCCGGTTGAATGTTTATCTACCTTGACTCCTTCAATATCGCTCAAATCCATCATATCGCCGCTATGAGCCATTGCCATGGTGAGCGCTGTCGTTTCCTGCGCGCTCATACCTTGAAAATAGATTGCCATCATCATGGCAGACATCTGATAATCCGGAATGCGTCCTGCCGTGTACTCCGCAATCATATATTCAATCTCTTCCTGACTTAAGTTTCCGCCATTACGCTTTTTCATGATAAGATCATACATTCTCATAGACTGTTCTCCTCTTTATTTATGATACGGTTCCCCATTCATGATGCGGTATGCACGGTAAATCTGCTCTAACAAAATCACGCGCATCAGCTGGTGCGGATAGGTCATTTTAGAAAAGCTGACCGCTCGGTCAGCTTTCTTACAAACATCTTCATGTAATCCGAGAGACCCGCCTATAATAAACTGAATATGGCTGGTCCCCTGTACCGCAAGCCTTTCTATGGCGCCTGCAAATTCCTCGGAATCATACATTTTGCCCCGAATCTCCAATGTCACGACAAAGGCGTCGTCACGGATATACCTCATGATACGCTCCGCTTCTCTGCGCTTAATCTCTGTCTCTAAAGCCTGCCCTGTCCTATCCGGTGTCTTCTCATCCTCTACCTGTATGATTTCCAGTTTACAATAACGACTAAGGCGCTTCTCATACTCTGCGACAGCCTCTCTGTAGAATCTCTCCTTAATCTTTCCAACTGCAATCACTGTAATCTTCATTAATTTTCAAATAGCTCCTGATAATACTCATCCACAAAATGCTCCAGAAACGCTTCGTCCAGATTCATAAAGTTATCGCTGATAATCGTTTTCATTCTGTCGCTTCTCTTAAAATACTTCTGCTCTTCTGCGATTGTCTGGCCTGTCGTGTCATCGAACAATCCAGCATCAATCTGTTCCGCATTTAAGTTTCTCTCACACCATTTCGTAAGTTCCGATAATAAAGAATCCTCCGATTTCGCTTTAATAAACAAAATCTTAGAGTTGCGCATCGACACACTGCCAAATACAATAAACAGGATAAACATGGCGCCCATGACTCCGCACATAAGATACTTGATCGTCGTCTCATTCTGATAAAGCGGAATGACACCCACAAATATAAGCAGCACAAGGATAAATCCTACAATGCCTACAAACAACAACGTATATGCAGACGTGCGATTATCCTCTGCCTTCGATGCGCTGTTCTGATACGCATGATACACCGGCACTTTCTCCGGAATCTCGTCTTCTTCATCCTGTCCGCCCTGCTCTTCTGCAAGCATAGCCCGTACTCTCGCGATTTTCTCTTGTTCGCTCAATTCATCGCTCTTCTTCTCGTCCTCCAGACGTTCCACCAATTCCACCTTACATTCAGCACAGAGCTTAATCCCTTCCCTGTACTCGTTCTTACATACCGGACACCAAGGCATACATGTCACGCTCCTTATCGCTAGGTTAAAAATATTGCCTAAAAATTCCCACATACAGCTATATTTTATAATCATTTTGCATAAATTGCAATACCTTCTTACCTAGTTTATAGTGCAGACCTTCTATTATTCTATGCGGATTACCCGTCACATCGGATTATCTGCTATATTGGAGTAAACCGTCTTCACACTGATGCCGTCCAAGCTTCCGATTTTACCGGACATAGCGCTGATCATATCCTGCGGCGCGTCCACCGCGACACTGATGATATTGACGCCTCTTTTACGATACGGGATTCCCATTCTTCCTACAACGTACTCCCCATACTCATGTAACAGCCTGTTAAGTTGTTCCACGGACGCTTCTCTTTCCACGATAATACCGATTAATGCGATTCTTGTACTCATATGACTCCTTATATAGTGCCTCAAAAATCATTCTATTTTATCTCAATCTTCAGAAGTTCTCTCATGCCCTGATTCTTATTCTGCGACTTATCAATGTCCAGACAAAGTGATTGATCGTCATTTTTACGCCATACCGAACACTCTCCGATTGCGCTCATGTCCCTCCACAGATCGAAAACTCCTTTGTTTGCGATACCGCTCCATTCTTCCACATTGCCTGTATAGTCTACTGTATTCATATACAGTTCACCGTCATATAAACCATCGCTGAAATTTCCAACAACATTTTGTAGTATTCTCTCATGCGCCTTCAGTTTGGATATGTCAACCTCATAGTGCTCCGCACCCTGCCCATTCGGCAGATCATTCGCCCATGCACCTGCATAACTGTGGGCTATATATTTACCCATTGAATTGGTTTTATTAATTTTACCGATATAGAATCTGTACCAAGTACCCGTACCGCTTCTGATACCGTTTGACCAGTCTCCGTAGTAATAACTGTTATTCTCATAGATTGCCAGACCTTGTCCATCCGGTATTCCGTCGCTGTTTACGTCGCCTTTATAATAATACTGATCCGTGCCTTTCAGTTCTTCAGACAACTTCACATATCTCTTTAAGTGTGTAAGATCCCAGATTGCCTCCTGATTATTATCTGCGAAATACGGAAGCGCTTCATTTAAAATATATTCTTTGCTGTATGCCACGTCGCTCTCATCTTCTACATCTACCACGACAGCCATCTTGTCACCGTCTGCCGCGACAAACGAGGTTTCCTCTTTCGTTTCCTCATACGCATCGGTTTGCGTCGTTTCTGCGGATACCACATGCTCCTTACCGTCTTTGTCGTCTGCCTGATCAATTCCAACCGTTTCACCTGACAGTCCCGCAACATAATCATTCTGTTTTTGTTCCTGCGCGTACTGTGTGATACTCTGCTGGAGATTGTCATTACCGCTATTTTGTGCCTCCTGTCTGCGTCCCGGCATAAACAGTAACAGTACGATAATGCAGATTAGAAGAACTAAAATAACTGCTAAAAGTACGGTCGTCATATATGGTTTATGCCAAAAACCGTGAATGTCGTCCTCTTCCTCATCCGGCTCTTCATCCAAGTCCTCTATTGAAAGCCCCTCCCCTTCCAGTTCCTCTTCTTCCGTCTGCTCTGTATTCAAATCTGACCTCAGATCCTCTCGCCAGCTATTTTCTTTTGTGCGATGATTTCCTTCCATTAAATTCATTTATCACACCTGCCTTTCTATTCTCAAATAGTATATATTTTTCCTCATACCGCCTATGCGCACACTACACTGCGCCTTTTCTACTCTTCATAGTCAAGACATGTTCTTTCTTCTGTCACCGTCCTGATGTATACGCCTGCCGCTACATGTGCCGGATGAACCTGATAATTCTGCAATGCTTCTTCATTCTCAAACACGGATATCAGTCCGATCTCTTTATTGCTTGAATCAAGCGGATCTGTCACCACTTTCAATGATACGACCCCTGATACCTGTTCTTTGACCGCCTCCAATTCCATTCTGATACGCTCCGCCGCTTCTCTTTTTTCCTGCACGTTCAATTCTTCCTTAAAATTCCACAATACAATATGGTTTACCATTATAATCCTCCCTTTATATAACATAACTTCTCGGAATCTTCAGCCCTTACTTTATAAGGCTTTCAGACCCTTGCTTCAAAAAATCACCCACTTTTTT
>VSOA01000004.1 GCA_009774585.1 Lachnospiraceae bacterium | reverse complement strand
GAGATACTGGATAAGGCGTTACTTCGTCCGGGACGTTTCGACCGGAGAATCATTGTAGATAAGCCCGATTTAAAAGGACGTGTGGAAATCCTGAAGGTACATGCCAAGGATGTGCGGATGGATGAGACGGTTGATTTGAACGAGATTGCACTGGCAACTTCCGGCGCAGTCGGTTCCGATCTCGCCAATATGATCAATGAGGCGGCAATCAATGCCGTTAAGACGGGCAGAGAATATGTAAGCCAGAAAGACTTGTTTGACGCCGTTGAACAGGTACTTGTCGGAAAAGAAAAGAAAGACCGCGTCATGAGCAAGGAGGAGCGCAAGATAGTCTCCTATCATGAAGTGGGTCATGCATTGATCAGCGCATTACAGAAAAATTCCGAGCCGGTGCAGAAGATTACGATTGTGCCGAGAACGATGGGTGCGCTCGGATACGTTATGCACATACCGGAGGAAGAGAAGTATCTGGACACCGAGGCTGAATTGCGCGACAGACTGGTAAGTCTTCTGGGCGGTCGCGCCGCGGAGGAAGTTGTGTTTGATACCGTAACAACGGGCGCGGCGAATGATATTGAGCAGGCGACGAGCCTTGCGCGCAACATGATTACCCGCTTCGGCATGAGCAAGAAATTCGGTCTTATGGGACTTGCCACAGTGGAAAGCCAGTATCTGGACGGTAGAGCATCTCTGACCTGCTCTGACGTGACGGCGGCAGACATTGACACGGAAGTCATGAAGATGCTTCGCGACAGTTATAAGCAGGCGAAGAAACTGCTTAAAGAAAACCGTGAGATTATGGATAAACTGGCGGATCATCTGATTGAGAAAGAAACGATTACCGGTAAAGAATTTATGAAAATCTTCCGCAAAGAGAAGGGACTCCCGGAGCCGGAGGAAGATGAGAAGGAAGGTAAAAAGGACGGGGAAAAGGCTCAGGAGAAGTCCGTAGAGACGCCGAAGGCGGAGACGCAGGACGTACAGCAGCCTTCATCCGAGCCGACACAGCAGCCGCAGAATGTGCCCGGCGGACAGTCATGGCAGCCGCCGCGGGAGCAACAGACATCGGAACAGCAGCCGCAGTCAGAGCAGCAGCCTTCAACTGGGCAGCCCGGGCAAGAGCCGCCCGCACTGGGTCAGCAGCCGTTGCAGGGACAAGAGGCGCCATGGCAGCAGAATATATCCGGACAGCCGCAACAGCCGCAGGCAGAACAAGAGCCTCGCTGGATGCCGCCTACACAGCCGCAGCCTGAGAACCGGGGATTATTTTCGCAGGCACCGGAACCGAAAGACGATAGCAAGTAAAGTATGATATGAATTTATAAAGGCAAAGTCATTTGTAGGGATTGACTTTGCCTTATTTACCATCATAATAAACTTAACAAACGAAAGGACTTTGCAGAGGAAACAGATATGTTTGATTTTGATGAAGAATTGAAAAAGCTTCCCAATTCACCGGGGGTTTATCTGATGCATGATGACGCCGATACGATTATCTATGTGGGGAAGGCGGTGAACCTGCATAATCGCGTGCGTTCGTATTTCCGCAAAATTGTCGGAAGAGGGCCGCAGATTGACAAGATGGTGCAGCAGATTGCAAGGTTTGAATATATTGTGACGGATTCTGAGTTAGAAGCGCTTGTACTGGAAAATAATCTGATCAAAGAGTACAGCCCGAAGTATAACACGATGCTCAAGGATGATAAGACATATCCGTATATCAAAGTAACGATGGGTGAAGAGTATCCGCGAATCCTTTTTTCCAGAGAGATGAAAAAAGACCGCTCCAAATATTTCGGACCGTATACCAGTGCGGCGGCGGTCAAAGATACGATTGAACTGATGAATAAACTGTATCAGCTTAAGACGTGCAACCGGAAACTGCCGCGGGATATAGGACTGGAGCGACCCTGCCTGAATTATCATATTAAACAATGCATGGCGCCCTGTCAGGGTTATATAGGCAAGGAAGAATACCGGGAGAGGGTAGAGCAGGCGTTGGATTTTCTGAACGGTAATTATAAACCGCTTCTGAAAGATTTAGAAGAAAAAATGACGCAAGCGTCGGAAAACATGGAATTTGAAGAGGCAATCCGTTACCGTGACCTCTATAACAGTGTTAAAAGTGTGGCGCAGAAACAGAAGATTACGGATTCGGATGGAGAAGACAAAGATATTCTCGCACTGGCAAAAGACGATACCGATGCGGTGGTGCAGGTCTTTTTCGTGCGCGACGGCAAGCTGATTGGCAGGGAGCATTTCTATATGACGCATGTGCAGGGCTATGACAATGCACAGATTTTATTGGATTTTGTAAAGCAGTTCTATGCGGGGACACCTTATATTCCGAGGGAATTGATGTTGCAGGAGGAGATTGCGGATATCGAGATTCTGGAGAAATGGCTGAGCACCCGTAAAGGCGGCAGAGTATATATTCGCGTGCCGAAGAAGGGTGCAAAGGAGAAGCTGGTGGAGCTGGCGGCGCAGAATGCGCATCTGATATTGAGTCAGGATAAAGAGCGCATGAAACGGGAAGAAGGAAGAACCATCGGCGCGGTAAAGGAGATTGCGGCATTGCTTGAATTGGAACATGTGAGCCGCATGGAGGCTTTTGATATCTCTAACATCAGCGGCTTTGCCAATGTAGGTTCCATGGTGGTTTTTGAAAAAGGGAAAGCGAAACGCAGCGATTACCGCAAGTTCCGAATCCAATCCGTGTCGGGACCGGACGACTATGCATGCATGAAAGAAGTGCTCACGAGGCGATTTGTGCACGGTATGGAGGAAAAAGAGGAGCTGAACCGTAAAGAGATGAATCACGAGTTCGGAAGCTTTACGAAATTTCCGGATTTGCTTCTGATGGACGGCGGCAGGGGGCAGGTGAATATCGCCCTTCAGGTATTGGAGGAACTGCATCTTGACATTCCAGTCTGCGGCATGGTGAAAGATGATAATCACCGTACGCGCGGTCTGTACTATCACAATGTGGAGATTCCCATCGACACGCATTCGGAAGGCTTTAAGCTGATTACCAGAATACAGGATGAGGCGCACCGGTTTGCCATCGAATATCATCGTTCACTTCGTTCCAAGGCACAGGTGAAGTCCGTGCTGGACGAGATACCGGGAGTGGGTCCGGCGAGACGTAAGGCACTTATGAAGCATTTTGGTTCCATCAATGAGATTAAGGAAGCCTCGGTGGAGCAGCTGTGTGAGGTGCAGGAGATACCAGAGCATATCGGACAGCAGATTTATGAGTTTTTTAGAAAGGGATAGGAAAAGAAGAGTAGTATAGTTTAAAGAAAAGAAACAAATACGCCTTTTTGTGGAGATTAATACAATTAGGAAAGTGCCTTTTCGTGAAAAAACTAAGTTGAATCATTCTGCCTTTTCGGTATGTAATGTTTTATATAAACGAAGAGGTGATTGATATGAAGCGAAAAATCTATGCACACTTGTTAGAATGGAAAGAAAAAGATCACGGAAGTTGACGCTTATATAAGGACCAAAAATTTTGAAGAAGCAGATAGGATAAAGAAGCAAGATTCCGTGACTATGAGAATGCTTTTATGTGGATTTCGGAGGCAATGATAGTGAATAACTGCTATAATGCGACGGACCCGGGTGTCGGATTGTCAATGAGCGGAGAGCATACCACCAGAAAATGTTATATGGGAGATACCGGTTTGCTGGTGACATACTCTTTCATGGATGATGAATTCATGGATAATGAATTGTACTGGGATATTTTACTGGATAGGCTTCATGTGGATGAAGGGATGCTCATGGAAAATGCCGCAGCACAGGAATTGCGTGCGAACGGATAGCCAATGCGCCGGATATTGGAATCGGTGCTTATGGTTATGGGATCGGCAATGACGATACAGAATGGGCGGATGATATCCCGTGGGTTGGGCTTGATTCTCTAAGGCAGTATGCAGACGCTATTCCCGATACTTATGACAAAGTAGATGACAATGTTTTGAGCGGAAACTATGATTCTAATAAAGATATAATGTGAATTGGGTGGACGCTGTCTGCCCAATTTGATTAAGCAGATATGTTAATTGACTTCTATGCCCTATATTAATACAATAATAAGCATAGAAGTCAATAAAGGGAAACGGATTTTAAATGGGAGCAACTGAAGAGATTATCAAGATGGCGAAAGAAAATAATGGTACAGTTACTAGAGATTTTCAATTTACAGAATCGCTTTAAAAAGGGAATCTATTCTCATGAAACGGCATTGTTTTTATGGGACTTAACAGATAGAACACCAAACAGATATTGCATGACTTTTCCTGAAAATTATAATTTGACAAACCCCAAGGAAGAATATTAAGGGTTGAATCAAGGCGTAGAGCGTATCTGGAGGTGCGGTTATGAAGAATGCAATGCAATTAAAGATGTTTGTGATGTTGTTGTACAGTTGATGGATTTACTTATGGAATCGCCTAGAATGGTGTCTGAGACTTTATAAAATAAGGGTTTAAGATTACGAGAAGTTATTATTCAAGGAAGGTGGGTCACATGGATTACAGAGATAAAGTTTTTTTAGATTTTTTATTAAGCAGATTTAGAATTGAAAGAGAAAAATTTGACAGATCCGGTGTGTATGCGTATACGCAGCGGTTACTTGCTTATAATTCAAATAAGATTGAAGGAAGTACACTTACGGAGGAACAAACAGCTTCGCTGTTTGATAATGGGACTTTACCAAAATCGGATGATTATTATAGAGCAAAAGATGTTGAAGAAATGAATGGGCATTTTTTGATGTTTAATAAAATGTTAGATACATTGGATGAACCATTATCAGAGGAATTGATAAAGAAATTTCATTATGAGCTGAAAATGGGAGTGTTTGAGGATCGTGCGAATGGCTATGCAATAGGGGATTATAAAAAACGACCTAATATGGTAGGAATTTATCAGACTGTGAGACCTGAGAATGTTGCCGGAGAGATGCGTTTACTCATGGAATGGTATCACAATCAGGAAGTAGATGTTTTCATATTAGCCGAGTTACATGCGAGATATGAGGGCATTCATCCTTTTCAGGATGGAAATGGCAGAACGGGAAGATTGATTCTTTTCAGGGAATGTCTGCGGAGTGATATTGTGCCGGTAGTGATTGAGGACAGAAACAGGAACGAATATTTAGAAGGACTAAAAGAGTATAGAGAAGAAAGAGTTTTGAAGAAACTGAGTGATTTGTTTACGAAAGAACAACAATTCTATTTCGAAAAATGCAAATATTTTATATAGGGAAATCCCGCGCCTTCAAATACCGTTTTAACAGAAAAGCACAAAAATACGGGGATGAGCTCGCTTTGCGTGCGCACAAAGAAATCTTCTTCTAATGTTGAGTTCTCTTTATTAATATTTTCTACATTATAGCCGTCGCTTACGATGGATTTATATTTTTGTTCTCGTATAAAGTTTATATAGATGATGTTGAGGTAATGCTTTTTTGCAAAATGAAGGATGGATTCGGTTTTTCCTATTTGTCTTGGGCCTTTGACGATTAACGGCAGATGGGATTCATTTCAACTAATTAATCACAAAAAAATAGGAAAAATTTACCGGCACATCACATTTTATGAAGGAGTATTATTTGCATAATCACATTTTATGAGGATAAATGTTGGATGTACACACATTTTATGATCATGGTACAGTGAACCCACAACAAATTCATTTAAATTCACACCCGAAAATGTCTCATCCACAGCATTACACAGTTGATGCTGATCTTATATTCCGATAAAATTTGAATAATGGGAAATGCAAAGGAAGTGTAAAAATGCGGATAGCAGTTTGCGATGATGAAAAGGAAATCAGGGAAATGCTTGCGGAAAAGATAGCAAGGCTTTATCCGGATGCGGGACTGATGTTATATCAGTCGGGACAAGAACTGCTTTTGTCGGACGCCCATCCGGATATTTTATTCCTTGATATCCGGATGGCGGGCAAAGACGGTATGGAGACAGCGAGAGAACTGCGTAAGAGAAACCGGAGCACAATTATTATTTTTGTGACGGCGTTAACCGATTTTGTGTTTGAAGCATTTGACGTTAGAGCGTTTCACTATCTTGTGAAGCCGTTTGAGGACAGAAAATTTGTGGAGGTACTGTTAAATGCCGTCAAAGAATATGAAACTGTCAGGGAAACGGAAGAAGCAAAATCGGGCGCAAGGCAGGTAAAGCCCAGTCTGATGATCACCTCCAAAGGAGAGCACATTACAGTCGCGTGGGAAGATATCGTCTATGCGGAAGTTTTTAACCGCAAGATAATTATTCACACCATGGATTCGGATATAGAGTATTACGGTAAGATGAAAGAACTGGAGGCACAGGCAGGGGATGATTTTTACAGACCGCATAGGGCGAACCTTATAAACCTAAATTATATTAAGAAATATGATGCTTCGACCGTTTATCTGCAGAGAGGACAAGCGCTGATAGCGAAGCAGAACTATCAGGATTTTGTCAAAAGCTATTTAAGGTTTAATCAGAGAAAAGGAAAGAAATAGAGGATGGCAGATACTTTCATCACAAATATGGTGTGGATAGCGGAAGATTTCATCAGAGGATATTGTTTTTACCGGTTAATGAAGCCGTTTATGAAACGTGCGGTTTGTGCCGGATTGGCATATTTTCTGATTATGATGCTGTTATATATCGTGCCGTTTCATATGAACTACTATGCCGCATACGTTATAGGTTCTTTTATCGTATTTGGTTTAGTCTGTCTGACGGACCGGAGAAATTACAGGCAGAAGGCATTTCTCGTGGCGATGTTTTCTTCCATGAACTGGCTGTCTATGACGATGGCGGAAATTTTATATGACAACTTATATGCTTTTGCCGAAAATACGGATTATATGAAGAGCCATACGGAGATCATGTGGATTGCATTATACGCAGGGGTATGTATGGTTTATTTGCTGTTAGAGTTTTCCTTTATGATAATAGGCGTCCGGCAGGTACTAAAGACATACAGAAATAAAAGTGTGGATATGACTGCTAAGGAATTGATTATGCTGCTTATTCCATCGCTTATGGGAATGATCGCCTATCGGATTATACGGAATTATCGTATGTTTTATCTGCTGGAAGGCGGAGAAAACAGGGTACTGTATGATGTTCTGATTGTGCTATTCTGTGCGGTATCGATTATCTCGATAGTAGTGGTTATTGTACTATATCAGGACATTAAAGCAAAGCAGGAAGAGAACCGGCAGGCGGAATCTCTTGCCATACAGATTGGAAATATCAGGCGGCACATCGGACAGGTGGAAGACCTTTATCAAGGTATCCGCGGCGTCAGGCATGATATGACGAACCATATTCTTACGTTAGAGAGGCTTTATGAAGAAAACAGGGTCAAAGAAGCCATCGCTTACGGAACAGAACTAAAGACGACTCTTGCAGGGATGTCAGGAGAGATGGCAAGCGGGAATGCCGTGACAGACGTCATTTTGCAGGAACAGAAGAGAGAAGCGGAAAAACTACAGATAAGCTTCCGCTCAGAATTCTATTATCCCAAAGATACTGCTATCAATGCATTTGATATCAGCGTGATACTGAATAATGCGTTACAAAATGCAATTGAATATGCGCAACAGAGTAAAACACCGTATTTGTCTATTCGCTCGTATCATAGGAACAATGCCTATATGATAGAGGTTTGCAACAGCTTTGACGGGGAGCTACAATGGGATACGGAAAGCGGGCTGCCGGTCACGTCCAAAGAGAAGGCGGACGGTCACGGTTATGGACTGCTCAATATCCGCAGAGTGGCGCGCAAATATTCCGGTGACATAGCCATTGATGTAAAAGACGGTGAATTTTGCTTAAGCGTGATGCTGATGATGAAATGATAGAGATACTGTCGATATTTCTTTTTCGCACTTCAAACGTTACATAATGCAACTCTAAAGACCTTCTTCCGACACTTTATAGGAATTATAATGTTTCTATGAGAAAAGGGGGACGGTCTTATATGCGCCTTTGCAGGAAAATCTTAGCGATTTCGTTCAAAGAAAAATCCATATTCCGATTTGATTATATTGTAGGTACGGTATTTGCCTTTCTGTACATTGTTCTGAAAGTATACCTGTGGAAAGGTTTATATGGAACTGGCGGGAAAGCCATAGGAGGTATTACGTTAAACAGCATGATTGTTTACAGTATCATCGCTGGATTTACCGAGGGAATTACCAAAACGACAGTCATGAAGGATTTAAACGACAGTGTGCTGGACGGAACCATTTCTGCCAATATGCTGCTTCCGATCGGGCTGAAAAGGTATATGTTTATACAGTCGGTGACACGCAATCTTTTCCGTACGTTGTATGGGATGCTGCCTTCGGTGGCGGCCGCTATGTTTGTATTTAGCTTTCATGTGAACGTGAATCTGGTCAATCTGTTTCTGTATCTGAGTTCGGCTTGCATGGGCGTTGTCATTAATTTTCTGTACAATTTCCTGTTTGGATCCAGCGTGATATGGCTGCGCAATTCGTTTTTTCTGAGTAATATCAACAGCGTCCTCCTCAGTTTGTTCTCGGGAGCGTTCGTGCCGGTCTGGTTTTTCCCGGAGGGGCTTAAAGAACTGTCAAGATTCCTGCCTTTTCGATATATTGTGTTTGAACCGGCAGCAATTTTTGTAAATGCCAAAAGTCCGCAGGAGGCTGTGGCGGTTCTTGGTATGCAGCTTATATGGATCGGTCTTTTGTTTGGTGCGGTCACGCTTGTCTGGAACCGGGGCAGACACAAAATTATGATACAAGGAGGATGAGACTGTAATGATGATGGGCTTGTACAGGTATTTGCGGTTGACGCATCTTTTTACAAAGAAGGCGGTAAAAGGAATGCTGACTTACCGCTGGTCTTTTCTGATTAACTGTATTTCGCAGGCGCTTGATTACTCCGTGACATTTCTGCTTATGTGGATTATGATTTCCGCGTTTGAGGATATGAACGGATGGAACGCGTACGAAGTGATGCTGCTATATGCATTCAGTTTGTTTGCATACGGGATAGCGGGTACGTTCTTTTTTAACATTATGAATCTTCTTCCGGGGCAGATTTTGAAAGGTACGTTCGACGATGTGCTGATCAAGCCGGTAAAAGTTCTGCCGTATCTGATCAGCAGCAGCTTTATCTGTAATTATATTGCGCATATGACGCTTTCAGTCATTGTTATGGCAGTCTGCTTCAAAGCGCTGCATATTCAGGTTACGGTACGTCTTTTGTGGAGAGCGGCGGGAATCCTGTTGTTCGGCAGCCTGATTTACGGAGGATTATTTCTGATCGTAAGCGGCTCTGCGTTTCTTGTGGCAAAGATAGATTCTCTATTCCAGATTATGTATTTTTTCAGGGAAGTATCTTACTATCCGATTTCTATTTTTCCGAGAATTATTCAGGTGATTGTTACTACGCTTGTGCCCTACGGGTTTGTCAATTACTACCCGCTCAGAGAACTTCTGGGGAAGGAAGACGGCGTCGTATTCCGGCAGGCAGCGGTATTGAGCCCGCTCGCTGCAGTGCTTTTTTTTGCTGTATCTTGTTTGTTGTTTCATCAAAGCTCAAAATGTTACAAAAGCAGTGGATCATAGGAGGGTATCATGTCATTGATAGAAGTATCGCATGTTTCAAAGGAATATGAAGTGCTTGTACCGCGTCAGGGGGCGAGAAATGTGTTAAAGAATATATTCTGCCCGGATAAGAAGAAGGTCAGCGCCGTAAACGATGTTTCTTTTCGTATTCATGCTGGGGAGCTGGTGGGGTTTATCGGGGAGAACGGCGCGGGAAAGTCTACGACCATCAAGATGATGTCGGGCATTCTGTTTCCGACTGCTGGAAACATTGCGGTTGCCGGTTTATGTCCGTATCGGAAGCGGGAGGAAAATGCAAGGAATATCGGCGTGGTGTTCGGGCAAAGGTCGAGATTAAACTGGGATTTGCCTATGATGGACAGTTTTGAATTATATAAAGAAATATATCAAATCGATTCGAATGTGTTTCGGAAAAACGTTGACCGTTTTGTGGAGATGCTGCGTATGCAGGATTTTTATCATACGCCTGTAAGACAGCTCAGTTTAGGGCAGAGAATGAAGGCGGAAGTTGCGTTGTCACTATTACACGAGCCGCCGATTCTGTATTTGGATGAGCCGACTATAGGGCTTGATGTAATGGCGAAACAGCAAATACGGGAATTTATCAAAGAGCGGAACCGCCTAGAGGGCACGACTACAATACTGACTTCCCACGATATGAAGGATTTAGATTGTGTATGCCAAAGAATTATTGTTCTGGCTAAGGGCAGCATAATTTTCGACGGATCGATAGAGAGATTTAAGAAAGAACACGCGAAGGAAGGCGTGTCGGATATTGAGGATATGGTCAGAAACATATACGAGGAGAACGTATTCACAGAAGACGCCGGTTGTAGTAAAGTAGAGTGAGAAATATAATATGATGATTGGGATGGGGAGAGCGATATGACGACAGGAGAAAAGATAGCGGCATTGCGTAAGGAAAAAGGAATCACACAGGAAGCGCTGGCGGAGAGCCTTAAGGTGTCGCGTCAGTCGGTATCACGCTGGGAGATGGACGCGGCGTTCCCGGAGACGGAGAAATTGATCAAATTAAGCAGATTGTTGGAGTGCAGTATAGATTTTTTGTTAAACGGCGATATACAGAAAGGCAGTGAATGCCATACGGAGGTATCTGCAAATGACTGCTTTCGGTTTATCCGCGAGTGCACGTATTTTTTCCTTGCAACGTCTGTGGGCGGGAAGCCGCGTCTTAGACCGATGGGGTTTATCTACGCTGATGAGAAGGCGTTGTATATAGCTACGGATAACCGCAAAAATGTTTATTCCGAATTGTTCCACAACCCGCTGGTGGAACTGGCAAGCTACAATCTTAATACAAGAAAATGGATCAGAATAAGCGGCAGGGTCGAGCAGGACAGTTCCGGATCGGTGCGGGAGGAAATGGAAAACCTATATCCGATGATTAAACAGGAATATATCCAAAGGGACGAGATGTTTTTTGTGATTTTTAAAATAATCATTGAGGAGGCGACTATCGCATGAAAAGAAAATCTATCGGAGCGCGGCATGAGATGATCATACAGCCGGCATTTATTATTGGAACCTATAATGAAGATAAAAGCCCGGATTTTGCACCGATTACATGGGTGAGCAAGACTTGTGAGCAGGATGAAGATTATTTGATTGTCATCAGTATGTACGGAACGAAGAAAACGAAGCAGAACATACAGAGAACGAAACAGTTCAGCATTAATCTTGTCAGTACGGGGATGCTTACGCTGATGGATTATTTCGGGCAGACGTCCGGACTTGACGGAGCCAAAGAAGAAGTGCCGTATACTCATGGCAGGGCGGTCTGCATTGACGCGCCGACGCTTGACGAAAGCCGCTGGGTCTGTGAATGCGAAATGCTCTCATCGGTTGCTACGGGTGAATCGGACACCTATTTCTGCAGGGTAAAGAACGTGCAGATTGATGAACGGATTGACGTAGATACTAACGGCGTTGACCTGACGTTGTTCGACCCGGTAATTTATTCAGGGAATTATCATTCCATCGGGGAGTATCTGGGGACAATCGGGGATTATTATTGCAGAAAATAAACGGTATGTGCCGTTGCCGCTTATTGCGAACCTCTTTTTTATATGCTACAATATACAAGGGCTCGACAGCTCACGCATGACATGAGCGGTCGGGCTTATACTATATTGTATTGTATGAGAAAGGGGTTCATACACTGAGATTTTAACAATACTATACTTTATCATCATAAGGAGAAGGATATGGCAAGCATCAGTTTAACCAAAGTCATCGAGAAATTTAAGCTGGAAAATCTTACACCGGAGATTGATATCTCCAAAATCAATGTAATACAGCCGGATATTAACAGACCGGCATTACAGATAGCAGGGTATTTTGAGCATTTCGAAACCACACGTTTGCAGGTGGTCGGATTTGTAGAGTATTCTTATATGAACGGACTCGATGAGGAAAGACAGGTTGAAATTTACGAGAAATTGTTGAATAATCCGATTCCCGGAATTATTTTCTGCAGGGAACTGCATCCCAACGACCTGTTTAGAGAAACTGCCGTTAAATACGGCGTACCGCTGTTGATGAGTAAGAAAGCGACTTCCGCATGTATGGCGGAAATTATCAGATGGCTGAATGTAAAACTGGCGCCTTGCATTTCCGTACACGGCGTGCTGGTGGACGTATACGGTGAAGGCGTACTGATTACAGGCGAGAGCGGTATCGGTAAATCGGAGGCGGCGCTGGAACTGATTAAGAGAGGCCACCGTCTTGTCACTGATGATGTGGTGGAAATCAGAAGAGTCAGCGAGGACACCCTTGTAGGCTCAGCGCCCGATATTACGAAACATTTTATTGAACTTCGCGGTATCGGTATTGTGGATGTGAAAGCGTTGTTCGGTGCATCCAGCGTCAGGGATACGCAGAACATAGATTTGGTTATCCGGCTGGAGGACTGGGACAAAGAGAAAGAGTATGACCGTCTTGGGTTAGAAGAAGAATATACAGAGTATCTGGGGAATAAGGTGGTATGTCATAATATACCGATCAGACCGGGTCGGAATCTGGCGATTATCTGTGAATCGGCGGCGGTTAATCACCGTCAGAAGAAGATGGGATACAATGCGGCACAAGAATTGTACAAACGCGTGCAGGAATCTTTGTCGCGCAGGCAGGAAGAAGAGTAGGAACGGGGGTAAATATGGGAAAATATGTATTTGGGGTAGATGTAGGCGGTACGACCGTGAAATTAGGCTTGTTCGATGAAAGCGGCATGGTGTTGGACAAATGGGAGATACCTACAAGAACAGAGAGCAGCGGAGTAAATATTCTTCCTGACATTGCGACAAGCATTCAGAGTAAAATGTCTGAGAAAGCGATTGCCGAAGAAGACGTGGCAGGAGTCGGCGTAGGCGCGCCGGGACCAGTCGATGGCAACGGCATCATTCATAAGGCAGTGAACTTGGGCTGGAGTGAAATGAACTTGAAGAAAGAACTCACACAGCTCTTGGGCGGTATGAGAGTGGAAGGCGGCAATGACGCCAATGTAGCAGCCCTCGGTGAAATGTGGAAAGGAGGCGGACAGGGATATGAGAATCTGGTGGCTGTCACGCTCGGAACCGGCGTGGGCGGCGGCATTATTATTAACGGCAAGATTATGACGGGAGCTACCGGTTCGGGTGGCGAAATCGGACATATCCATGTGGAAGATGAAGAGACGGAGGCATGCGGATGCGGTAATTACGGCTGCCTTGAAGAGTATGCTTCCGCGACAGGCATCACGAGGCTTGCGAACAGAAAGCTTAAGCAAAGCGATAAGGACAGCGTATTGAGAAACGGTGAAGTGTCTGCCAAGGCAGTGTTTGATGCGGTGAAGGCAGGAGACGAACTTGCCATTGAAATTGCGAAGCAGTTCGGTGATTATCTGGGCAAAGGGCTTGCCGTTATTGCAGGCGTGATTAATCCTGAGATATTTGTGATCGGCGGCGGCGTATCGAAGGCAGGGGAAGTATTGTTTGACTATATTCGCCCGTCTTTTGATAAGACGGTATTCCATGGCTGTAAAGATACGAAGTTTGCATTAGCTACACTGGGAAATGATGCGGGTATTTACGGTGCGGCTAAGATGGTATTAGATTAGTGTTATTAGAATATAATAAGTAAGAAGTAAATTTGTGAAACGGACGGTACAAATATTGAGTGCATCAATGTATGACTATATTAAAACGGTGATTCCACGGGAGCGTATCATATTTCACGAACCGATGAGTAAGCATACTACATTTCGTGTGGGAGGAGAGGCGGAATGCCTCATTACGATACAGAGCGAGGAAGAACTGGGGAAGCTGATTCCCTATCTGAACCAGATAGAGCAGGATTATTTTATTCTGGGTAACGGCAGTAATCTGTTAGTAGGCGACAAGGGATATCGCGGTATTGTACTTAAGTTCGGTGAACAGATGGAACAGATCCGGGTAGAGGGTACGCGGATTACGGCGAAAGCTGGCGCACTGCTTGCGCAGGCAGCCGCTGTGGCGAAGGAGAACAGTCTGACCGGATTAGAGTTTGCGGCGGGCATACCGGGCAGCATCGGCGGCGGTGTTGTGATGAATGCCGGAGCATACGACGGTGAAATGAAGATGGTGGTGGAATCAGTCCGGGGGATGGACAGCGAAGGACAAATTCTTACGTTGGATAATGATACGATGGAATTCGGATATCGTACCAGCGCCATTAAATACAGACCGATTGTTGTGTTGGAAGTGGCATTGCAGCTTTCACAAGGCGAGAAGAGCCAGATAGCCGGCAGGATGGAAGAACTTGCACAGCTTCGAAAGAGCAAACAGCCGTTAGAATATCCGAGTGCCGGCAGTACCTTTAAAAGACCGGAAGGATATTACGCTGGAAAACTGATTATGGACGCCGGAATGCGCGGTTATCGCATTGGCGGGGCACAGGTGTCGGATAAGCATTGCGGATTTGTTATTAACACCGGTAAGGCTACGGCAGCGGATATCAGGGAAGTAATAGAGGAAGTACAAGAGAGGGTGAAAGAAAGATTTCATGTCTCTTTAGAGCCGGAAGTGGTTTTTCTGGGAGATTTCTAATGAGGAGATAACTCTATGAGATTTGTGGTAGTGACCGGTATGAGTGGCTCCGGTAAAAGAACAGCCATGAAAATGTTAGAGGATGTTGGATTCTATTGTGTGGACAATCTGCCGGTGCCGCTAATTGAGAAGTTTGTGGAACTGATCGCGACGCCGAACAGCGAAATCAGTAAAGTTGCATTGGGGCTTGACGTGCGTGCAGACCAACCCTTTGGAGATGCACAGCGCGTATTGGACGAGCTTAAAGAAAACGGGTATTTTTTTGAGATTTTGTTTATGGACGCCAGCGACGCCGTTCTTCTGAAAAGATATAAAGAAACGAGACGTATGCATCCCTTGTCTCTTGAGGGAAGAGTGGAAGAGGGAGTGCATAAGGAACGGGAAATCTTGCAGGGTATCAAGAAAAAAGCGGATTATGTGATTGACACTTCAAACCTTTTAACGAGGGAATTAAAGGAAGAGATTGACCATATTTTTGTGCGTAACGAAGAGTACAATTCATTAATGGTTACCATTTTGTCGTTTGGCTTTAAGAATGGTATCCCGGCGGATGCCGACTTGGTGTTTGACGTCAGATTTCTTCCGAACCCATTCTATATTGATGAATTGAAACATAAAACTGGTAATGACAAAGAGGTGCAGGATTATGTGATGAGTTTTCCGGAGGCACTGGTGTTTGTAGATAAACTGACGGACATGCTTGATTTTCTGATTCCGAATTATGTCAAGGAAGGAAAACATCAGCTTGTGATCGGCATAGGGTGTACCGGCGGTAAACACAGAAGCGTAACACTTGCCAATGAACTTTACGGCAAGATGAAAGACCGCGGCAATTATGGTGTGAAATTATACCATAGGGATATTAAACAGGGAGTGTAATAATGTCTTTTTCCGGAACAGTGAAGGAAGAACTTGCAATGCAGATCAGTTCCGCCAGACATTGCCAGCTGGCAGAATTGGCGGCACTGATTCATTTTTGTGGCAGCACATGTGAAGGCGGAACGCATCTGTGTCTGGAGACAGAAAATGAGGCAGTTGCCAGAAAATGCTTTACATTACTGAAAAAAACATTTAATATAGATAATGTTGTAATAAAAGGAAAGAGCAGGATGCTGCCCGATGACGCGACGGAAAGCAAAGTGATACAAGCTCTGCACTTAAGAGGACAAGAGAAAATTTCGGATGCCGTTAAGGCGCCGGCAAGTTCTTTGCTGATTAAAAACTCCTGTTGTGCAAGAGCATATTTGAGAGGGGCATTTATATGTATCGGCTCCATGAGCGATCCTGAGAAGAGTTATCACTTGGAGTTTGTCTGCAGTGAAAGAGCGCAGGCGGAACAATTAAAAGATGTTATTTGGGAGTTTCAGATAGAAGCTAAGGTGATTAAGCGCAAGAAATACAGCGTAGTGTATTTGAAAGAAGGCGCAGGGATTGTTGATCTGCTCAATGTCATGGGTGCACACGTATCATTGATGAAGCTGGAAAACCTTAGGATAGTCAAGGAAATGCGCAATTCCATTAACAGGCGTGTTAACTGCGAGACGGCTAATATCTCCAAAACCGTTACTGCGGCGTCCAAGCAGATTGAAGATATTCTCTTAATCAGAGACAAATACGGGTTTGAGAATCTGCCCGACAATTTGAGACAAATGGCGGAAATCCGGTTGGAATATCCGGATGTTGCACTGAAGGAACTGGGTGGATATCTGGATCCGGCTGTCGGCAAATCAGGTGTGAATCACAGACTGCGAAGGCTGAGTGAAATTGCTGACGGAATCAGGTCATAAAAGACGCAGGTTACAGAGCCTATGATATAATAAGGAGGAGAATATTATGATACAAAAATCTATCCAGATTAAGCTGGAAACCGGATTGGAAGCAAGACCGGTCGCAATGCTTGTACAGGTGGCGAGTCAATTTGAGAGCACTGTGTACATCAATGCAGATGACAGAAAAGTCAATGCAAAAAGTATTATGGGTATGATGAGTCTGGGACTTGCCAGCGGCGAGCAGGTAACTGTCGTTGCAGAAGGTAGTGACGAAAACTCCGCGGTAGAGGAAATTGAGAAATTCTTAAGCGGCAAGTAGAAAGAACAGACGACGTACATGACATTTAGATAAGGCAGAATATGAAAGAGATTTCCGCAACAGGAAATCTCTTTTGGGTTTGGATTATGCTGCAAGGAGGGAGCGACATGGGTCAGAAGATGCTTTTTATCTATAATCCGCGAGCTGGTAAAGCGCAGATTCGCAGTAATCTGTTGGACATTATCGACATATTTGTGAAGGCCGGATATGAAGTGACGGCATATCCGACACAGGCGGCCGGCGATGCGGTCAAGGCGGTCAGAAACCGGCAAGAAGGGTATGATCTTGTTGTATGCAGCGGGGGAGACGGTACGCTCGATGAGGTCGTGAGCGGCATGATGAAGTGTGACGAGAAGCTTCCTATAGGATATATTCCGGCCGGAAGCACCAACGATTTCGCCAACAGCTTAAAAATACCGAAGAGTATGATTAAGGCGGCGGATGTCGTCGTCAAGGGGAAGAATTTTCCGTGTGATATCGGCGCTTTTAATCATGACAGCTTTATTTATGTGGCGGCGTTTGGCATTTTTACGGATGTATCATACGAGACGAAGCAGGATATCAAGAATGTACTGGGACATGCGGCATATTTGCTGGAAGGCGTTAAACGTCTTCCGTCCGTGCGCTCTTATCCCTTAAAGATTACGAGCAGAGATCGGGTGATTGAGGGTGAGTTTCTATATGGAATGGTCACCAATTCCTATTCTGTCGGCGGTTTCCGCGGAATTACGGGACAAGATATTCTGCTGGATGACGGACTGTTTGAGGTAACGTTGATACGCAAGCCTTCTAATCCGCTTGACCTGAATAATATTATTGTGGCGCTGGTGGATAAGCGGGTGAAATCGGAGCATATCCATACTTTTAAGACGTCGAGGCTGATTGTAGAGAGTGAAGAGCCGCTCTCATGGACGCTGGATGGTGAATTTGGCGGTGAACACTGTAAAGCAGTGATTGAGAACAGACAAAAGGTGCTTGATATCAGAGTGCCCGAAGAATAGAAAGATGATTGCATATGCGAGGCGGTATGAGTGGAGCGTTTCGCCATATTTTCCAGAATATGTTTGCGTAAGGTCAGGCTTTGGGTTATAATAAAGACTGTAGTTAATATCCGGTTTGAAAGCCGGTCAAAATAACAATATTATTAAGAAAGGTGGTAATGACAATGCCATTAGTTACAACAAAGGAAATGTTTGAGAAGGCATACAATGGCGGTTATGCAGTTGGTGCGTTCAATGTTAACAACATGGAGATCGTTCAGGGTATCACGGAAGCAGCCGGTGAATTAAAGAGTCCTGTTATTCTTCAGGTTTCCAAGGGAGCTCGTGCTTATGCTAACCATACTTATCTGGTTAAGCTGGTAGAGGCGGCAGTAGCAGAGAACCCGGAAATTCCGATCGCTCTTCACTTAGATCACGGCGATACTTTTGAACTGTGCAAATCCTGTATCGACGGCGGATTTACTTCCGTTATGATTGACGCTTCTTCTAAGTCATTCGAAGATAATATTGCGTTGACAAAACAGGTTGTAGAGTATGCTCATGATAAGGGCGTAGTAGTAGAGGCTGAACTTGGAACATTGGCAGGCGTTGAGGATGAGGTTGTTGTAGAGGCTGGTAAAGAATCCTATACACGTCCGGAAGAAGTAGAAGAGTTCGTTTCCAGAACAGGATGTGACTCTCTTGCAATTGCAATCGGTACTTCCCACGGTGCGTATAAGTTTACGGCAGCTCAGTGTACAAGAAATGCTGATGGTATTCTTGTTCCCCCGCCGCTTCGGTTCGACGTATTGGAAGAGTGTATTAAGCGTCTTCCCGGATTCCCGATTGTTCTTCACGGTTCCTCATCCGTTCCGCAGGAGTTCGTTAAGATGGTTAACCAGTTTGGTGGCGATATGCCTGATGCAGTAGGTATTCCGGAGGAGCAGCTTCGTAAGGCAGCTGAACTTGCAGTATGTAAGATTAACATCGATTCCGATATCCGTCTTGCAATGACAGGTAATATCCGTAAATACTTTGCAGAGCATCCGGATCATTTCGATCCTCGTCAGTATCTGAAACCTGCACGTCAGGCTGTTAAAGATATGGTTGCTCATAAGATTGTAAACGTTCTTGGTTCTGACGGCAAGGCTTAAGAAGTAGGAGAAATGCAATTAAACAGCAGAGTATAATATGAAATGAGAAAGAAAGCGCCGCATCACAGCCGGGAATGGTTATGATGCGGCGCTTTTTGATATCTCTTTGATGTATTTCGGGATCTATGCTAATAAGTCTGATTGGTAGTGTATTGTGCAAGAAAGCGGCTGATGGTCCCGTAATATGTATCCGGGTCTTTGTCCTGTGCCTGAGCGTGTCCGGCACCGTCTATAATCAGCAGTTCTTTCGGGCAGGAAGCGGCTTCATACAAGTCCTCGGACATCTGAACGGATATCATGGCATCGGAAGCGCCGTGAATAAAGAGAGTAGGAGTATTGCTTACTGAGACAGCGTTGAGGGCTGAGGCGTCGGTCAAATCATATCCACCGCGGAGCTTAAGAACGATGCGTGCCGAGTCTACTAAGGGAAAAGCGGGCAGATAGAACCACTCCGTTACTTTGTCGCCAAACATAGAATAAGCGTCTGTGTAAGCGCAGTCTGAAACGACTGCGACGACATGTTCGGACAAAGCCTCATCACCCGTCATGATCAATGCGGTGGATGCCCCCATAGATTGTCCATGTATAATAATTTGTGCGTCGGAGTCCTGAGACAGTATGTAGTCAATCCAGAGATTACAGTCATAATGGTCCGTCCATCCCATACCGATAAAATCGCCTTCGCTCTCGCCCTGACAACGCAGGTCCGGGACAACGACGCGATATCCTTGTTCATAGTACCAGCAGGCAAAGGGATACATCTCTTCCTTCCAGCCTGTATAACCGTGGAGGACAAGCGCCCACAGATGTGTGTCCTCGTCCGCGCTTTCCCCAGCTTGTCCGGCAAATTCCATTGCAACCAGCGTATATCCGTTAGCGCTGACCGTAGAAATCTTGCGGGAATCTACTGTTTCCAGCCATTCGTCTGTATGATTAAGAGCCAGTTGACGTGTGACCTGAATATCGGAGGTCTGTACCTGAGCCGCATAACTTTCATCTGTAATTCTTTCAAAAGATTCCAGTTTTCTCATAAATGAAGGCACAAGTGCGGCGCTCACAAGGAAATTGACCAAAATAAAATACAGCACGGCGAGCAGAAATATGATGATTAACAGAATAATAAAGACCTTGCGCTTTTTCTTCACGATATTAGTATCCTTTGTAAAGTGTGATGTGTCTCTATTGTACTATAAATCAACGTTTCCTGCTACCGTGCAGACTCGATTTCTACTTCCATATTCTGGTTATGACTTCTGCTCGCGCTTCCGACAGAGTATGATTCCGGTTAACAGAAGCGACGGGAATATGACGCCGGCAAGAATTCCTATTTTCAGGTTGTCGCCCATCATACCCGATATCATTCCGACTAAGGTCGGCCCACCAGAACAGCCTACGTCACCGCCCAAAGCGAGCAGGGCAAACATGGCGGTTCCGCCTTTGGGCAGCGCCGCGGATGCCTTGCTGAATGTCCCCGGCCACATGATACCGACCGACAACCCGCAGACGGCGCAGGCTATCAGATTGAGCTGCGGCATCTGCAGAAGGGACACGCCGAGGTAGGATAGAATACACAGAAGACTGCTGTAAATCATGAATTTGTCCAGATTGATCCGATCACCGTATTTCCCGTAGAAGGCTCTTGAACTTCCCATCAGAACGGCAAAGGCCATAGGACCAGCGAGGTCACCAATCGTCTTGGAAACGCCTAACCCTTTCTCGGCAAAGGTAGACGCCCACTGGCTGACCGCCTGCTCACTTGCTCCTGCGCAGACCATCATGATCAGAAGAATCCAGAAGAGTTTCATGCCGAGCAGATCTTTTAATGATAAGCCGATTTCTCCTTCTTCCATCAATGCCGCCATGGGGACTTTTGTAAAAACAAAAGCATTGACAAGAGGAACGACAGCCCATATAACGGCAAGAACTTTCCAGTTGCTGATACCGAATATCTGAAAAAACAATGTGGAGAAAAGTACAACGCCTACATGCCCCCAGCAGTAGAAAGAATGAAGCATACTCATGGCTTTTTCCTTATTATCCGATGGGCAGGCTTCCACGACCGGGCTGACGAGAACTTCCAGCAGTCCGCCGCCGATGGCGTATACCATGACCGCAATCAGGATTCCCGCAAAAGTCGACGGTAATAATTCGGGAAGAAAAGTTAAAAGCACAATTCCGACAGCCGCCAATATATGAGCAATGACCATGGAGACGCGGTAGCCGATCTTGTCTACAAAACTGACGGACAGAAGGTCAACAAGAAGCTGTATGCCGAAATTAAAGGTCACAAGCAAGGTAATCTGTGACAAAGGAATATGATATGTGCGTTGAAATGTTAAAAACAGCAGTGGAACGAAATTATTGACGATTGCCTGTACGATATAACCCGTAAAGCAGGCAGTGATTGTTTTGTTATACCGGTTTTGCATAATACATGGGGCCCTTTCTGGTGTCGTTTTTATGAGCAACTTTTCTTGTGGTATTATATCGCATATTGTATATGCAATCATTGCATATAATGACATAATAATGGTATAATATCACAAAAATGAATTGGCGGATAGTACAAATGAAATCTTATGCAAATTATTTATGCGGCAATACGGACGATACGCTTAGGGAAATTGCGCATCATGGGAACGACAGCTATCCTTTCGCATACTATCCGGAGGATATCTGGGAGTTTGATTTCCATTGTGTAGACTGGCACTGGCACCATGAACTGGAATTTCTATCCGTGACGGAAGGCACGGCGCTTTGTCTTGTCGGTGAAGACAGAATAGAACTGTCGCAAGGATATGGTTTATTTATTAACAGTAGTATTTTGCATCGATTTGAAGCAGCGGACAAGGCATATATACATGATATTGTTTTTGCGCCGGATTTATTAGCCGGGGAGGAGACCCTGTTATACGAGAAATATATTCGTCCGGTAATCCGTTCGGATGCCGCATATCAGATTCTGGCGCCTCATGTAGAATGGCAGGAGGATATTCTGCAGATTCTTGAAGCAACGTATGCTTTACAAAGGAAGGATAGCAGCGGGAAAGAACTGCGCACAGTACATTTACTTTTGCAGGCGTGGGATATTATGTCTGAACATATGGATTTATCTTACATACAGTCCAAGACTCACCGATTGAATCATAAACAGGCGAGGCTGCAGATTATGATGCAGTATATTCACGATCACTATCGGGATGAACTTACGCTTGAAGAAATAGCGGCGTCGGCGTCTGTAAGCAAGAGCGCCGCTCTGCAGACATTTCAATCCGGCATTCGGGTTTCGCCTGTGTCGTACCTGATACAATATCGTTTATCACGGGCGGCGGAATTGCTTTATACCACAGAAAAACCTGTCTCAACTATTGCAGAAGAAACAGGTTTTACAAGTGCAGGATATTTCTGCCGTAAATTCAAAGAACGTTACCAGATGAGTCCTATTGAATACCGAAGAAACAAAGTATGATATTCAAGTATGTCTGAGTTGCGAAGGCCGATTTTTATTCTGCGTGCTCGTCATTGATATCCGGAAATACGGAGAGCATCGGTTTCACATCTTTCTTGCGGAGAATACGATCAACATAGTTTTGCGTAATCTTCATAACAAGGGGAGACAGACAAAGTACGCCGATTAAGTTCGGCATAGCCATCAAACCGTTAAATGTGTCTGAAAGATCCCATGCAAGACTTAACTTCATGGTAGCCCCGATGAAAATCATCAATATGAATACAACCTTATAGGCGATTGTCGATTTTGCACCAAATAAGTATTCCCAAGCCTTCGAGCCGTAATGACTCCACCCGAGTACGGTGGAGAAAGCAAACAACAAGATTGCGAGGGCGATAAACATGGGACCGAAGGAACCGAATATCGTTGCAAACGCTTCACCTACCAGTGCGGAACCGGAAGATTCACTAAGAACTGCGCCGGTATCTAAATCAACAAGACCGGAAGAAAGTACGGCAAAAGCCGTCAGCGTGCAGACAATCATGGTGTCCGCGCACACTTCAAAGATTCCCCACATACCTTGACGCACCGGCTCCTTAACGTTGGAGTTGGAATGTACCATTACGGAAGAACCAAGACCGGCTTCATTGGAGAATACACCGCGCTTCATACCCCATGTCAAAGCCATCTTGACGCCGGAACCGATGATACCGCCGCCTACGGCTCTCAGACCGAACGCACCCTTGAAAATAGCGGAGAAGATAGCGCCTGCCTGATCGATATTTGCAAAGAATATTACAAGCGCGCCGATAATATAAGCAATTGCCATGAATGGAACCAGTTTCTCGGTAACGGATGCGATTCGCTTAAGACCGCCTACGATGACAAGCGCCGCCAGAATCATCAATGCAATGCCCGTTACGGCAGCGGGAACCCCAAAGGCTGCGTCCATGTTGGCTGATATGGAATTAACCTGACTCATATTGCCGATACCGAAGGAAGCAAGCAGACAAAAGATAGAGAACAGTACGGCAAGTATTGCGCCAATTTGTTTACATCCCTTATAAGAGCCAAGACCGTCTTTTAAATAGTACATAGCGCCGCCGCACCATTCGTTTTTCTCGTTCTTACGGCGGTAATAAATACCAAGTACATTTTCGGAATAATTCGTCATCATGCCGAAGAAGGCGACAATCCACATCCAGAAGATAGCGCCCGGACCGCCGGAAATCAGTGCGCTGGCTACACCGACAATATTGCCGGTACCGATTGTGGCGGCAAGCGCCGTACAAAGAGACTGAAATTGCGAGATAGATTTGTCATCCTTGCCGGTGTGCTTTGTGATATGCTTGTCACTAAAAATACCGCCAATCGTGTTTTTAAACCAGTGTCCGATATGGGACAACTGAAAAAATTTAGTAAGTACAGACATCAGAATACCTGTACCGACAAGGAGTATCAACATAGGAATACCCCAGACAAAATTATTGACCGCGCCGTTGACATTCGTGATTGTGTCAACAAGACCGGCAAAAAATTCCTTCATAATATTTCCTCCTTCTTTTTTGCATTCTTCCGTAAAAAAGCGCAGACATGATAAGTATGTCTACGCTGACATTTCGGAAATCATTTCTTGATATGCTATATGTAAGTTTACACCTTATAAAGTATATCATAGGAGACGGGTTATAGCAAGGAAAAATTGTATACATGGATATTTGGATATTTTAAAACAAAAAAAGACCCTAAAAAGGGAGGATGCCAAGTAAAGAAAATCTTTACTTGGCATTTATTATGAAAAAGTTTTAATTAATCAGTTAACTTTGAAGTGTTCGTTTGTTGTTATCTTATGGTCTTAGTATACGCAAGAGAAATGTCTAAAAAATGATTCCTGAATGAAGTTTTTTTTAAATAAATATGAACAAATCATGAACGCACCTGTACTAAGGTACTATGGGACGTGCACGTGCACATTAGTAGTTTGGCCTTCAGATTTTTCGTATGCATATGCTGCGGAATGCATTTTCTTATAATCTTTCGGAGAAACGCCGTACTCTTTCTTAAAGGCGCGGTAAAAACTCGAATAATCTCCGAAACCGAAAGAAGAATACACCTGAGTAATGCTGTCGTTGCTAAGCAACGCTTCTTTGCAAAGAGAAAGCCGTTTCTTCATTATATATTGATGTATGGATATTCCGAGGCTGTCTTTAAAAATGTGGGCAATGTGATATTTGCTTGCATAGAATTTCTCGGCAAGCGTATCGAGGGATAGTTCTTCGTCAATGTGTTCTTCCAGATAGGTCAGAAGCTTCTCGTCAAGGGTGCTTTCGCTGCTTCTGACATCGGGGAAATCCTGCTCATAAATCATGCGGTTTATGTGTAAGATTAAATCGCTGACGCACAGAGAAATCTGAGCTTTCTGCCCGAAATGCTCTTCGTGGATTTCTTCGAGCAGGCGTATGATTTTGGTCTGTACTGTATTGAAGGAAATACGGTCATTGTGGTAAATATAGATATTTTGCCGGTTAGCTTTGCGTATAAGGTAAGTATAGTCTTCGGAAACGGCGCGCAGACTTTCATAGTATACAAGGCTGATCCAGAAGACAAACCTGCGATAACGGACGCTGCGGTCATGGATGACTAAACGGTGGGAAGTTCCGGGCGGAATCAACATGATGTCGCCGAAACAAAGAGGGTAAATATCATGCTCGATCTGCATACTCACGGCGCCTTCCAGAAAAAAGTAGAATTCGTAATAATCATGCGTATGATAGTCTACCTTAGAAGGATTTTTATCATTATAATAGTAGATTTCGAAATCCCGTGAGAGCATGTACTGTCTTGGGTCAAACGTACTTTGCAGATTTTGTTTCATTGTGAAAATCTCCTTTCTGATATTAGTGTTATTTAAAGCGGGCAACATGTATGCAGCCGGTGGATTTGATGTAATTTAATCAACTGGTTAAAGAATAGCAAAAAATAACAACTTTTGCAATATAGACAACAATTGGGACAATGGTGAATCGGATATGTGATTAATATAATAAAATTAATGGTAATGAAGAAGGAGGCAGGAGTATCGAAATGGAAATGACATTCAGATGGTATGGAAGCGATTTTGATACGGTTACATTAAAACAGATCCGGCAGATTGCAGGAGTGACAGGAGTCATTACGACATTATACGACACAGCGCCGGGAGATGTATGGAGTTGTGAACGGATTCGTGCTCTCAAAGACGAGGTGGAAGCATCGGGGCTTCATATTGCAGGAATTGAAAGCGTTAATGTACATGATGCAATCAAAGCGGGAACGGCGGAGCGTGACAAATATATTGACGCTTACATAGAGACGCTTGAGAATCTGGGCAAAGAGGATATTCATCTTGTCTGCTATAATTTCATGCCGGTGTTTGACTGGACAAGGACGGAGCTTGCGAGAGTCCGCCCGGACGGATCGACAGTGCTTGCATATACACAGGAAGCGGTTGACGCGCTTAACCCGGAGACGATGTTCGCCTCCATAGCCGGAGACGCCAACGGCAGTGTGATGCCGGGCTGGGAACCGGACAGAATGGAGCATATCAAAGAACTTTTTGATTTATATAAAGAAATAGACGACGAGAAATTATTTGAGAATCTGAAATATTTTCTTGAAAAGATTATGCCTGTCTGTGATAAATACGACATCCATATGGCAATCCATCCGGATGATCCGGCATGGAGCGTATTTGGGCTGCCGCGTATTATCATCAATCAGAAAAACATAATGCGTATGATGAAGATGGTTGACAATCCCCACAATGGAGTGACATTCTGCTCCGGCTCTTACGGAACGAACAGAGAAAACAATCTGGTTGAAATGATTCATGCGTTGAAGGGCAGAATCCATTTCGCACATGTGCGCAATCTCAAATTTATTACGCCGACAAATTTTGAGGAGGCGGCGCATTTGTCCTCGGACGGCAGTTTTGATATGTATGAGATTATGAAGGCACTTTATGAGACCGGATTTGAGGGACCGATACGTCCCGACCATGGCCGAATGATATGGGACGAAGTGGCAATGCCGGGCTACGGATTATACGACAGAGCGCTTGGCGCGGCTTATTTGAACGGATTATGGGAAGCGATCAGTAAGGGAGACAGGAAATGATGTATTTAACCAATCAGGGAATAGACGGCGCAGAGAACAGGCGGAAATGGGCGGAGAAAGGGTATCTTCTTCCGGAGTACGATCGTGAGCAGGTAACTGCGCTGACCAAGGAGAGTCCTTTCTGGATACATTTTGGTGCGGGTAATATTTTCCGGGCTTTTCAGGCGAATGTTGTACAGAATCTCCTGAATGAAGGAAAACTTGACAGAGGGCTCATAGTCGTGGAGGGATATGATTATGAGATTATCGAAAAGATTTACCGTCCGCATGACGATTTAAATATACTCGCCACGCTGAAAGCTGACGGAAGTATTGAGAAAACAGTTGTCGGAAGCATTGTGGAATCACATGTTCTGGATACAGATCATGTCGATGAGTATGGTAGGCTTGTGGAGATTTTTACCAAAGACTCTCTGCAGATGGTGACATTTACGATTACGGAAAAGGGATATCAGCTTAAGGACGCCAAAGGACAGATTTTTCCGGTAGTAGAGGAGGATTTCGAAGCTGGACCTAAAAGAGCGGTAAGTTATATGGGTAAAGTGACCGCGCTGTTGTATCAGCGTTATTTACAGGGGGCAAAACCGATTGCCATGGTGAGTATGGACAACTGTTCGCACAACGGGGATAAGCTGTATGCTGCAGTAACCGCATTTGCAGACAGATGGGTATCGAACAAGCTGGCAGATGAGGGATTTGCGGATTATATTCGCGACAGCAGTAAAGTTTCTTTCCCGTGGACAATGATTGATAAGATTACGCCCAGACCCGACGTGTCAGTCGAAGAGATATTATCCGGGGACGGGGTTTACGGACAGACACCGGTGGTTACTTCGAGAAACACCTATATTGCACCTTTTGTCAATGCGGAGGAGTGCGAATATCTGGTGATAGAAGATAACTTTCCGAACGGAAGACCCGATCTTACAGAGGGCGGTATTCTGTTTACCGACAGAGAGACAGTGGATAAGGTGGAGAAAATGAAAGTGTGTACCTGCTTAAATCCTCTGCATACAACGCTCGCCGTTTTCGGCTGCCTGCTTGGATATGACAAGATATCGGAAGAAATGAAAGATACGGAACTAAAGAAACTGGTTGAAATCATCGGATACCGGGAAGGGCTGCCGGTGGTAGTGAATCCGGGTATCATAGAGCCGAAAGAATTTATCGATACGGTATTAAATGATAGGATTCCCAATCCGTTCATGCCGGATACGCCGCAGCGGATTGCGACGGATACTTCTCAGAAATTGTCGATTCGGTTTGGAGAAACGATCAAGGCGTATATGTCTTCCGGAGGACGGCAGGTGTCTGATTTAAGGATGATTCCGCTTGTGTTTGCCGGATGGCTCAGATACCTTATGGCGATAGATGACGATGGCAATCCGTTTACATTAAGCCCGGATCCGATGCTTGAGATGGTATGTCCTTATGTCAGGAAGATTGAGTTCGGCATGACCGATGAAGTGGAAGAAATGATACAGCCGGTTTTGAGAAATAAGAGTATCTTTGGAGTTGATTTATATGAGGCAGGCATAGCGCAGAGCGTGTGCAGCTATTTTATAGAGTTAATAGCAGGAGCAGGAGCAGTTCGCGCAACGCTTCGGAAAGAGGTGTACTGATGAAGGAAACAGCAGATAAGATTCATGAATACGGAGTCGTTCCGGTGGTTGTGATAAATGATGCAAAGGACGCAGGGATGCTTGCTGATGTTCTGTGCGAAGAAGGGCTTCCTTGTGCGGAGGTTACGTTCCGTACAGCCGCTGCGAAGGATGCGATTCGTATGATGGCGGATGAGCAGCCGGAAATGCTTGTAGGAGCCGGCACCGTATTGACGGTCGAACAGGTGGAGCAGGCGATTGAGGCAGGCGCGAAGTTCATTGTCAGTCCTGGATTTGATCCGGAGATCGTTGACTATTGCATTTCCAAAAACATTGCGGTATTTCCGGGATGTGTGACGCCTTCCGAGGCGGCGCAGGCAGTTAAGCGGGGGATGAAGGTAGTAAAATTCTTTCCGGCCCAGCAATTTGGCGGAGTGAGTACGGTGAAGGCACTGGCAGCTCCGTATACGACGCTGAAATTCATGCCAACCGGCGGAGTGAATATGGAAAATCTGGAAAGCTATTTAAGCTGTGATAAAGTTATCGCCTGCGGCGGAAGCTGGATGGTGAAGAGCGAACTGATAGAGAGCGGCCAATTTGAGAAGATTAGGCAGATGACAAGACAGACGGTGGAGACGGTTGCGGCAATCCGCGGCAAGTAAGCGTAAGAGGTATGCTCTTTGGCAAGATAAGTAAAACGGTACGGAAGTAAGAAGATGACCATACCGGGTATCAACAGGACAGATTAGAAGGAGACGGCAATATGGGGAAAAAGGTAGTTACATTTGGTGAAATTATGCTGCGGCTTGCACCGGAGGGATATTACCGGTTTGTGCAGGCTGAGAAGTTCGGGGCTACATATGGTGGCGGTGAGGCGAATGCGGCAGTCTCTCTGGCCAATTACGGGTTTGATGCCGCGTTTGTTACAAAACTGCCGAAACATGAGATTGGGCAGGCGGCAGTTAATTATCTTAGAAGGTTTGGCGTAGACACCTCCTATATAGTCAGAGGCGGTGAGCGGGTTGGCATCTATTATCTGGAAAAAGGAGCTTCACAGCGTCCGTCTAAGGTCATCTATGACCGCGCCGGCTCGGCAATCTGCACGGCGGCGAAGGAGGACTTTGACTGGCAGAAAATTTTTGAGGGGGCGGAGTGGTTTCATTTTACGGGAATTACGCCGGCGCTAAACGATACAATGAGCGACATCTGCATGGAGGCATGTAAAGCGGCGCATGAAGCGGGTGTTACCGTTTCCTGTGATTTGAATTACCGAAAGAAATTGTGGAGCAAAGAAAAAGCGGGCGAGGTCATGAGCAGACTGTGCGAATATGTGGACGTGTGCATCGCAAATGAAGAAGACGCGGGAGATGTGTTCGGGATTTATGCATCGAATACCGATGTTACGGCAGGTAAGGTAAATAAAGAGGGATATCAGGAAGTGGCTGGGAAACTGGCGGAGCGTTTCGGTTTTCAAAAGGTTGCCATTACGCTCAGGGAATCCATATCTGCCAATGACAATAATTGGTCGGCGATGCTGTACGACGGCAATGATTATTATTTCAGCAAACAGTATCAGATACATATTGTAGACCGCGTGGGCGGCGGCGACAGCTTCGGCGGCGGCTTGATCGCGGCGGTTTTGAATGGGTATGATCCGCAGGAAACCATTGAGTTTGCAGTGGCGGCTTCCTGCCTGAAACATTCTGTTGAGGGAGACTTTAACATGGTGTCAATGGAGGAAGTACTGAATCTTGCGGGCGGAAATGCATCCGGACGTGTGCAGAGATAGGAGAAGGCGGCAATGAGGAAATTTATGGATGAGGATTTTCTGTTGGAAACGGAGACGGCAGTAAAACTGTATCATTGCTATGCAGAAAAGATGCCGATTATGGATTACCATTGCCATATTGCGCCGCAGGAAATATATGAGGACAGACATTTCGATACGATTACCGAACTCTGGCTTGGTGCGGACCACTATAAATGGCGGTTGATGCGTTGGGCTGGAATCGAGGAACGCTATATAACAGGAGATGCTTCCGACAAAGAAAAGTTTATGAAATGGGCGCAGGCGCTAGGCGGCGCCGTGGGAAATCCGCTCTATCACTGGTGTCATCTGGAACTGCAAAGATATTTCGGATACCATGGCATATTGAATGCACGGACGGCGGAGGAAGTGTGGAATCTGTGCAATGCAAAATTACGACAGGAGGATTTTGGCGCAAGAAATCTGATCAGGAAATCCAATGTGACGCTGCTTTGTACAACGGACGACCCTGCAGATTCTTTGGAATGGCATCGGAAACTGGCAGAAGATAAGAGCTTCGAGGTGAAAGTTCTGCCGGCGTGGCGTCCTGATAAAGCGCTTGCCATCGGTAAAGAAGATTATAAGGAATATCTGCTTAAGCTGGAAGAAGCAGCCGGAATGAAGATAGGCAGTTTCACGCAGCTAATGGAGGCGCTTGATAAACGTATGGATTACTTTGCCTCTATGGGATGCAAGGTATCGGATCATGGGCTTCCTTATGTCATGTATGCACCTTCCTGCATAGAAAATGCTGAGAGAATCTTTCGGGGCAGACTCGCGGGCAGTATGCCGTCTCCGGCAGAGGAAGCGCAGTTTATGACTGCATGTATGCTGGAACTGGGGCGGAAATATCATAAGAAAAACTGGGTAATGCAGCTGCACTACGGTGTGAAGCGTGATAATAACAAGAGACTGTTTCGCGCAGTCGGTGCGGATGCGGGAGTAGATTGTATTGACAATTACACTCCGTCCGCGCAGCTTGCCGATTTCTTGAATGCATTGGACGAAACTGCACAGCTTCCGAAGACAATTGTGTATTCTCTGAATCCTATTGATAATGCGGCTATCGGCAGTGTGATCGGATGCTTTCAGGGAGATGGATGTATAGGAAAGGTACAGCAGGGAAGCGCATGGTGGTTTAATGATCACAAGAACGGTATGGAAGAGCAGTTAAAGAATCTTGCGGCTTCCGGACTGCTTAGCAGCTTTATCGGAATGCTTACGGATTCCCGAAGTTTCCTGTCATATGTCAGACATGAATATTTCCGCCGTATTCTGTGCAATTTAATCGGCGGATTTGTAGAAAGAGGAGAATATCCGGATGATGAGGAAGTGCTTGGAGGAATGATAGAAAGAATTTGTTATCACAATGCAAAGGCATATTTTGGGTTCTGACAATCCGATGAAAGAAGGATGAATAATGAGAAAGTTGAAATTGCCGAGACTGATAGGAAACGGGATGATATTGCAGCAGAAGAAGAAAGTACGCATATGGGGAGAGGATGAGCCGGGCAGAAAAATCTCGGTTTCCTTTCTCGGAACGGAATATACTACGGCGACGGATGAATCTGGGGCGTGGGAAGTCTGGTTAAATGAAACGGAAGCGGGCGATTCCTATCAGATGTCTGTTAAGGACAGCGCTGGAGAAGAGTGGGTGATAAGTGACGTTGCAGTAGGCGACGTATGGTTTTGCACCGGACAGTCAAATATGGAACTGCCTATCACCAGAGTTATGGACCGCTATCCGGAGGAAATCAGTAAATGTACGAATGCAAATATTCGTACATTTAAGATTATAGAACGCCGGGAATTTCACGGACCGCTGAAGGAACTGGAGAGTGGTGAGTGGAAACCGGTGACGGAGGATACCTTTCCGGATTTCTCAGCGACGGCATATTTCTTTGCAAAGCATATGTACCGGATGACGGGTGTGCCGGTCGGGCTGATTAACGCCAGTCTCGGAGGAACAAGGATTGAATCATGGATGGGACGGGACATGCTGGAAGGTTATGACGATTTTCTTGCTGTTGCCGACCGCTATGCTGACGACGATTTTGTGAAAGAGAGGCTTGCGCAGAACGAGCGGCAGGCGAATGAATGGCATAGTCGTCTGGACGATGCGGATATTGGTATCAAGGAGAATTGGGCACAGGCACAGATGGATGTTTCAACGTGGAAAGAAGTGGAGATTCCATTTTTCTTTAAAGATACGGAGCTGAAGGGATTTATCGGGAGCGTCTGGTTTTATCGGGAGTTTACGGTTGGCAGGCAATTGGCAGGCAAAGAGGCGAAATTGTGGCTTGGTACGATTGTGGATAGCGATACGGTGTATGTGAACGGCGTTTTCGCGGGTCATACGGACTATCAGTATCCGCCCAGAAAATATGTCGTGCCGGAAGGCGTCCTGCGCGAAGGAAAGAATGTCATCGTCATCCGCGTAAAAAGTGAGATCGGACAAGGAAGATTCACGGATGACAAACCCTATGCAGTTTTCCGTGGGGACGAGAGGATAGAACTTGCAGGCGTGTGGAAATATCGTATCGGGGCGGAGTGTGAGATGATTGGGGCGACGGATTTCGTAAGCTGGAAACCCACCGGGCTGTATCACGGAATGACGGCGCCGTGCCATAAATATACACTGTCCGGGATATTGTGGTATCAGGGAGAATCTAATACGCATGAGACTGCGGACCGCTATTATGATTTGCTGAAAAGAATGATTGCGGGATATCGGGAGAAATGGAAAGATAATTTACCATTCATATATGTCCAGCTTCCGAATTTCCTTGTGGAGCGGTATGATGCTGACCGTGACGAAACGGTCTGCGACTGGCCGCTTGTCAGAGAGGCACAGAGAAAAGCGTTGGAGATTCCGGACACCGCTATGGTAACGACCATTGATCTGGGAGAAGATAATGATTTACATCCGCTGAATAAAGAAGGCGTCGGCTATCGGCTTGCTATGCAGGCGGCAAAACTGCTTTACGGCAAGAAGTCAGAATGCGACGGCCCGCAGGTGGAAGCGGTGTGCATAGAGAAAATCAGCGCGGACGGGAGGATGACAGAGGGCATCTCCGGCAAAAAAGACGAAACCGGGAATAATGGCGGTACAAAGACGATATGGAAAGCGGTGCTTACGTTTGCCGACGCTTCAGGTATGTATGCCGTGCAAAAACAGTCGGGTCAGAATCTGGATCCGTTCTCAATACAAACGGCGTCCGTATCGGCGGATAAATCTTTGATTTCGGAAATCATGGATTTTGAGTTGATAGATGAGAGAGGGATTTCACATAGCGCAGAAACGGAAATTGCAGGGAATAGGGCAATTCTTACATGCGAAGAGGAGATGTCGGCAGTACGGGAAGTGAGATACTGTTATCACAGCACGAATAAAGGGGCACTCTTGTATAACCAAGGGGGATTTCCCATGACGCCTTTCCGTATTGAAATAACGGACGTCTGCTAATTCTTCTTTCGGTTTAACATTTTGTATTCCGAAGGGGTACAGTGCTTCGCCGCTTTGAAGATGCGGTTAAAGGAAGATAAGCTTCCGAAACCCGAGCGCATCGCAGCTTCCGTGATGGAGATATCCGGTTGAATCAACAGAGTTTCTACATGAGCGATTCTTCTTTGCATCAAGTATTCATAGCAGGACACGCCCGAAAACTGTTTGAACAGTCTGGAGAAGTGAAACTTGGAAAAGCCGGCAAGATCGGCGAGGGTATCGACGGTGATGTTTTCCGTACAGTGGTCGTTGATGTAGTTACATACATTCATGAATTTCTCAATATATTCATGTTGTTTGTTGGAGGCAATGTAGGGGAATTTCTCACTGGCATCAAAGTTTGCCCGGCCGATTGTGACAAAGAAACGAATCATCAATGAATAGATTAAAGCTTCCGTGAAAGGTGTTTTACCATTGTACTCGCGGTTGATTTCATTAAGATAAGAGCGAAGTTCTCTGTTGAGTTCGGGATACTCTTCGCGGGTAATGAGGGCATAAGGATGGAGGGAATGAATCAGAGAATCGACCCCCTCGATATTACAGATTAGACCATAGTCAAACAGCATAATCAGCCGCTCGCCTCCTCCATCGGATGAAGGGGCGATCAGATGGTGCAAAGTGCCCGGAGGAATAATGAAAATATCTTCTTCGCCGAAGGTGTGCGATACTTCGTCAATAACAACGGTGTAGTTGTTTTTGACAGGCATGATGATTTCCATGGCGGGGTGCCAGTGAAGCGGGTAATCTTCATCCTGCATGTTGCGATAAAGTTTGATGCTGGAAAAAAGATCATAGTCAACGGTTTCGCGGATGCCATTTAGTATTTTAATCATTTCATTGTCCTCAACTGTTATGTTTTTGCTTGTGATATAAACGCCGTATTGCTTTGCTTTTGCTACTATAAATATATAGATAGCACAAAACGCATAATGTGTCAAAGCAAATATTGCTAAGTTGTATGGAAAATAGTGGATATATCATGTGAAAAATGCTACAAAAGTAATTAAAATAATGAAAAAAATTATATATTAGAGACAATAATGAAAGAAATATTATCAATATATTTAGCAATATATAGTCACTAAAAAGCAAAATATAGAGAGATTGTTGGAGTGTACAGTTATATGATTTAAGTACAAATTAATTATCTGAACAGATATAGCTATGAGAATACAGGTTACGCAGAACGAAAGGAGCCGGGATGGATCTCATAAAGAACAGTGTTAAAAATGCAGAATATGAAAAGCGTGCACGCAGTCTGGTTGCGCAGATGACGCTGGAAGAGAAAGCCTTTCAGATGGTAAATGGCGCGCCGGCAATCGAGCGGCTTGGTATTAAGGCGTATAACTGGTGGAATGAAGCGCTGCATGGCGTGGCAAGGGCTGGAACCGCGACTGTATTTCCGCAGGCGATTTCCATGGCGGCTTCGTTTGATGAAGATTTACTCGAAGAAGTGGCAGATGCTATCGCTACTGAGGGAAGAGCTAAATTTAACGCACAGCAGAAATATGACGATTGCGATATCTATAAAGGACTGACGTTCTGGTCGCCTAATGTAAATATATTCAGAGACCCTAGATGGGGCAGGGGACATGAGACGTTTGGTGAAGACCCTTATCTGACTTCCAGACTGGGCGTACGGTTTGTGGAAGGATTGCAGGGACACGATGAGAACTATCTGAAAGCAGCGGCTTGCGCGAAGCACTTTGCGGTACACAGCGGTCCGGAAGATTTACGTCATGAGTTTAATGCAGAGGCGGGAGTTCAGGATATGTATGAAACCTATCTGCCCGCATTTAAGGCATGCGTACAGGAAGCGGGCGTAGAGGCGGTAATGGGTGCGTATAACCGCACAAACGGAGAACCGTGCTGCGGAAGCAAGACGCTTTTGCAGGATATCTTGCGGGAAGAATGGGGATTTAAAGGTCATGTTGTTTCCGACTGCTGGGCCATCAAAGATTTCCATGAAGGGCATGGCGTGACAGCAGGGGCGGAAGAATCCGTCGCTATGGCAGTGAATAACGGATGCGACTTAAACTGCGGCGAGCTGTTTATCTATGTGGCGGACGCAGTAAAGAAAGGAACGATATCGGAAGAGCGGGTAGACGAAGCGCTGGTGCATCTCTTTATGACGAGGATGAAACTGGGAATGTTTGATAAAGATGAGAAGACTCCCTACGATGACATTCCGTATACAGTGGTAGATTCTAAAGAAATGCAGCAATTGAATCTGAAGACGGCGGAGAAATGCGTGGTGCTGTTGAAGAATGAAAACAATCTGCTTCCACTTGATAAATCCGGTATTAAGACAATCGGCATTATTGGTCCTAACGCCAATAACAGAAAGGCGCTTGTCGGCAACTACGAGGGAACGGCGTCCCGCTATTTTACGATTGCAGAAGGAATTCAGGAATATGTGGGAGAGGACGTCAGGGTATTGGTTTCGGAAGGATGCCACTTGTATCGGGAACAAATCAGTAATTTGAGCACGGGTAAAGACAGAGATTCCGAAGTGAAGGCAATCTGTGAGGCGAGTGATGTCATTATCATGTGTCTCGGACTGGATTCGGGATTGGAAGGAGAAGAGGGCGATCAGGGCAACCAGTATGCCAGCGGTGATAAACCGAACCTGAATCTTCCCGGCAGACAGCAGAAAATTCTGGAGCTGGCATATGCCAGCGGTAAACCTGTCGTTCTTGTTATGCTTTCTGGAAGCGCACTTGCGATAGGATGGGCGGATGAACATATTCCGGCAATCATACAAGGCTGGTATCCCGGTGCGCAGGGCGGAAGGGCGATTGCCAGAGTGCTGTTCGGTGAGAAGAATCCGGAAGGAAGGATGCCGGTTACTTTCTACCGCACGTCTGAGGAACTGCCGGAATTTACCGATTATTCCATGAAGGGCAGGACGTATCGGTATATGCGCGAAGAAGCGCTTTATCCGTTTGGCTATGGATTATCTTACACGGAATTTGCTTATAGTGATGTGACGGTATCGTCCGACACGGTAGGAACAGATGGCGTTACGGTACGGGCGACGGTGACAAATACAGGAAAACGTGAAGGCATAGAGACTGTGCAGGTATATGTAAAGGCAGATAGAGAAGGCACGCCTAACGCACAGTTAAAGGGAATCCGCAAGGTTTCTTTGCAGGCGGGTGAGAGTCGTGAAGTAACGCTGCAGCTTTCGGCGGAAGCCTTTGCACTATACGATGAACAGGGTGTTAATCAGGTGAAAGAGGGACAGTATCTTATATTTGTCGGGGGAGCTCAGCCCGATAGCCGCAGTGAGAAGCTGACGGGGAAAAAAGTGGCGGCGCTTAAGGTACATATAGAAGAATCATTTGTTATATAGGATGAGAAGGAGATTTGACTTATGGAGTTTGAACAGGCGTGGCTTGATTATACGAAGAAAGCTTCCTGCAAAGGAAGCGAGGATATAAAATATATCTGTGTAAAAACACGTGGCGAAGAACAAGATGAGTTGATAAAAAACGGCATTTTGGAGTTACAGCGTGCTTTTGCAGGAATACTTGGAATTGAACTTACCGTGTGTCAGAATTTGGGGGAGGGACACGGTATCTGCCTTACTCTTACAGAAGGAATACAGACGGAAGCGTATCATGTTTATGAGAACAAAGGGGAGATTACGATAGAGGCGTCTGATTCCAAGGGTATTTTATACGGAGCATTTGAACTGATCCGACAAGTGAGGATAGGAAATCCATTGGGCGGTCTGGATCTGTTCAAAGCTCCTAAGATGCCCATGCGTATGCTGAATCATTGGGATAATATGGACGGCAGTATTGAAAGAGGATATTCCGGAGAATCCTTCTTCTTTAAGCAGGACCGGATATTGGTGGATGAAAGGACGGTTACTTACGCAAGACTTACTGCCAGTGTTGGAATTAACGCTGTAGTCATCAACAATGTGAATGTAAAAGATGCGGCGACATGGCTGATTACGGAACGTTATCTGGATAAAGTGAAAGAACTTTCTGATATATTTGCCGGTTATGGCATTAAGTTGTATATGAGCCTGAACTATGCGGCGCCGATAGAACTCGGAGAACTGGACAGTGCGGATCCTCTTTCCGAAGATGTGCGCGGCTGGTGGAAGAGGCAGATGGAGCTTGTGTTTAACCGAGTCCCAAATCTGGGGGGATTTTTGATTAAGGCAGATTCTGAGGGGCGACCGGGACCATTTACATACGGCAGGACACATGCGGACGGCGCCAATATGCTGGCGGAAGCTGCAGCGCCATACGGCGGAAAGATTATCTGGAGATGTTTTGTATATAACTGCCAGCAGGATTGGAGAGATTATAAGACGGACCGTGCAAGATCCGGATATGATAATTTTAAAGGGCTGGACGGCGAGTTTCTGGATAACGTTATTTTACAGATTAAGAACGGACCGATGGATTTTCAGGTGAGAGAGCCTGTACACCCGCTTTTCGGAGGAATGACACAGACAAACCAAATGCTGGAAGTGCAGATAGCGCAGGAATATACAGGGCAGCAGAGACATTTGTGTTATCTGATTCCGATGTTTAAAGAAGTGTTAAAATTCCGTACTTATGTGCAGGAACAAGACGACACGGTTGAAGATATTGTGTCCGGCAGAACATTTGGACAGCATAATTGCGGTATGGCGGCAGTGGCAAATACAGGGGACGACGCCAACTGGACGGGACACGATATGGCGGCGGCAAACTGGTATGGTTTCGGCAGACTTGCTTTTGAACCGGAATTGTCGGCGGAAGAAATTGCGAAGGAATGGATACGGCTGACATTCGGCATAGACAAACAAGTTGAAGAGACGCTTCTATTTATGCTGATGACTTCGTGGAAAGCTTACGAAGAATATACATCGCCTCTCGGCATCGGCTGGATGGTCAATCCTAATTATCATTACGGTCCCAGCGTGGACGGATATGAGTACAGTAGATGGGGGACTTATCACCGGGCGGATCATATGGGAATCGGTGTAGACAGAAGCCGCGAAGGGACAGGTTATGCGCTTCTGTATAATGAGCCGAATGCTTCTGTCTATGATGATAAAGAAAAATGTCCCGACGAACTCCTTCTGTTTTTTCACCATATACCATACACTTGGAAGTTAAAGTCCGGCAAGACAGTGATTCAACATATTTATGATACACATTTTGACGGCGTCGATATGGTGGATGAAATGGTGGAACGCTTTATGAAATTGGAGGGCATACTGCCGCAGAAGCCGTATTTGCGTATGGTGGAACGTTTTACACACCAGAAGGAACACGCGAGAGAATGGCGTGACCAAATTAATGCATATTTTTATAGAAAATCTGGCATATCAGATGAAAAGGGAAGAGAAATATATTGATTTGTTTATAAATATGCACAATAAATAAGCAAAATATGAAATTGTATTAGCAATATTTGACCAGAAAAGAAAAGTGCATAATTTTATAATAGAAGAAATGGGTATTTTATTTATTTTTATGGAGGTGCGAGATGAAAGAAGCGAAGAAAAAAGCGCCGGTGGTGCAGAACAAACAAAGCTTCGGGGTTTACATGAAAAGATATTGGCAGTTATACGTTTTACTTGCTCTGCCAATGCTTTATCTGCTGATATTTAAGTATATACCGATGATTTATATTCAGATTGCGTTTAAGAAATACAGTACTCAAACTTCCCACATTAAAAATGGGATTTGCTCCTTGAAAAATCAATACTTTAGCTCACAAAATAGCGCTCAGG
>VSOA01000400.1 GCA_009774585.1 Lachnospiraceae bacterium | reverse complement strand
AATCGTAATCTCTGACACTATGTTATGGAAGAAAGAAAAACTCCCACAAAAAAGCGGGGGTTTTTCAGTGTCCTCTATTATTCAAGATTTTCTGCATGTTAAGCAATTCGAACGCCGGAAATGGCAACGAATCTAAATCACGAATCAATTCCCGATCTGATGTGCATACCACACTTCCATTTTCTTTATATGCTATTCCTGGAATGGCATATAAGTTCTCGATTTTTCGTGTATTCAGATTATAGTTTTTTAGCAAATCTCTAAATGTATCTTCACCTTCACCTATTGACATAATGTCATATACAGTTGTCTTTAATAATAATGGTTCGTACACTTCAGGCAAGGTTGCCGTCACACCACCCAGAATAACTACAATAGTAGGGTCTATCTTTTTAACTATTTCAGCAATACTAGTTGCATCTCTTTCAAACATACTAAATGTCGAACTTAAACCCACTATATTAGGCTTAAATTTCGTGATTACATCCTCTATCTCGTCACTTTTCTTACCAAAACGTATAAAATTTCCCATTTCTATACGTGTTTCATCTTCAAGACAATCAACAATTCTTGTGTTATAACCTTGTTCAATTCCTATTGCCCCTATACAAGCAAGACCATATGGTATATATGACTGATACTCAGATTCTAGATGCTTTTCGTATGTTTGCCATGGGTTTATTAATAATAATCTCTTCTCAAAATTGACACTTTCCATTTTTAATCCTTCCAGTTATTACCAATCAGTGTGCCACTTATCATCATAAAACTAATTCTTCAAATCGGTTTTACACCACTTGAGCAATAAATATATGCCCCATACATTAGATATGTCGGCATAATCCCCCTGATACTGATCTAATACACGTGAAACACTTCGTCTATCCAATCCCATTCTTTCAAGCATCCCATAATCATTAAAAACACATATAATATCATCTTTTAAGTCATTCTCTATCCAGCGTTTGACTGGTGCAGTAAATGGTTTTTTGTATACATATCTTAATGGAGTAGGCAGAATACCCCCTATTCCTCTTTTCAGCAATAATTTCGAATCTTTGGATTGGATAAAAGTATTAGCTGATAAAGACAACATATAATCGACATAGTTTTTTCTTAAGTAGGGCAATCTCGCTTCCAAACTATTTGCCATAGATAGGCGGTCAACTCTTGCCAAATGATAATCTGGCAGACGTTTAAATAGTTCAACACGTCTAAGGGTTTCTTTAGGGTTATTAGTCACTATGCAGTCATCAAAGATGGTATGAACAATATCTGCTTGAGTAAAATGAATATCTCTCATTAAATCCGAGGCAGAAATATATTTCAACCAACCAACCCCTTGAAAATACGTATCGAACATATCCTCTACGTTAGTTTGACTTAGCGCATTTCTAATATATTTATAACCATACACCAACTCATCAGACCCATCACCAGTTAATACTCCTTTGACATCTTGAGCTGCGTGTTCGGATAGTCCCATTGTGCTTATCGACACAGTCGAATAGAACGGTTCATCTAAAGACAATACACTCTTATCTAAATAACCAAATACTCCATCCTGTAGACATATATTATGGTATGGAATATTCAGAAATTCTGCGACTTCATTAGCAACTCTTACCTCGTCACTCTTCATATTTGCCGAATAATCTATACAATATGCAGCCTTTTTCTGATTTTTCAACGAACCAGCTAGTATCGTAGCTATTATTCCAGAGTCAACGCCTCCGCTCAAAAATATCCCTAATGGAACATCACTACATTTAAATGTTGACAAAATATTATCGCTTATTACTTGAAAAAACTCTTCACATGAAAACCTATGATAATCGTATTCCTTGTTATATACCGAATACTGACAGTTTCGCTTCCCAATATTGTCAAATATAACGTATTCTCCAGCCTTTACTTTAAAAGTATCTTTGTAAATCGTATATGGAGCTGGTATAAATCGAAGATTCAGATACAAATAAATAGAAAATTTCTCAATATCTCCTGAAACCACACTTTTGATAGCCTTTAATTCTGATGAAAAAACGAGCATTTCACTATTTTCATAGTAATAGAGAGGCTTAATTCCAAATTTATCCCGAACAAGGATTGTTTTTCTCTGTTTTAGATCCACAATACAAAGCGCAAACATTCCATCAAGTTTATCAACAAACGATACTCCATACAGCTCATACAACTTTATTATTACTTCAATTTCCCCCATCGTTTTAAAAGAGTAGCCCTGCTTTTCCAAGTCTAATCGAAGTTGAATGTAATTATATATTTCACCGTTAAACATGATTACTACATCATTGTTATGAGAATGTGCAGGCTGATCCGAACCTTGAATGTCAATCATTGCTAATCGACAAAAACCCAAATAGATTCCTCTCTCTTTATCAATCGACACTTTTTGTCCATCCGGTCCACGATGTTTTATTCTGTCAATCATCAAGTTAATGGCAGATGTATAGTCTCTATTCTTTTTCTTGTCAATAATACCAACAAAACCACACATTCAAATCCCCTATTCTAATAAAGATATAAGCTTTATCATTTTTCTCGCCGTCATTTCTGGAGATATAGTAGTCAACAATTTTCTAGATTGTTCCAAACTTTTTCCAAAAAACAGATGATCTGTCAACAATTTGTTAATCAAACATAATTCTTCCTCATAGTT
>VSOA01000399.1 GCA_009774585.1 Lachnospiraceae bacterium | reverse complement strand
ATACGAGACACCACCAAAACTCTCCGGAGAACCAGAACTATCCGCAATATCAGCCGCAGCAGAATTATCAAAACTATCAGCAGAACCAGAACTACCAGAATTATCAGCCGGATCAGAATTATCAAAACTATCAGCAGAACCAGAATTACCAAACTAATCAGTCAAATCAGAATTATCAGCAGGGTCAGGATAATCAGGGATATCAGGATGGTAATTGGAATAACGGTAATCATCAGGATGATAATTTCCAATTGTAGAAGAGTATGTGCAATACAAAGACTCTGACATATGTCAGGGTCTTTTTTGTATAACGAAGAATCTTTGTGGTAATGAACGTGGGATTTTATGTCATGAAATGTTTTTCTGGAAAGATGTTTTTTTATTAAGAAAATAGCGTAATGAACCGATAAATTTTATAGAAATATGAATTGCCGTATATAGGATATGATAGGTGACTGTGGACGGGTAAAACGGATTTTGCCTATAGAAAACAAGGAGGTTATTATGCAGATCAGAGCAAATGTAAACGACAATCAGGTTATTTGTGTCAGTAATGCAGCGAGAGAACGTGCGGCACAAAGAGAAGGCAGAAGAGCGCTGAATAATCAGCGTAAGACCAGCATTTATGCGGGCGATTTGGGAATGCAGAACGATGTAGTCACACAGCGTATGCAGCGTGCCCGAAAGAAAGCGCTTAAGATGATAGGCGATGCATGGAAAGGCGATCAATGCATCGATCAGAGCATCGTTGATATGAAAGATAAGGTGGCAATGTTACATGGCGAGAAGAAAGAAAACCTTGATATCATTGCCGAGGGCGACGCACAGAAAGAGAAGGTAAGGCAGGAGTATGGGGTGTCTATGGATTCGCAGGAACAGAAGGATTTGGAACTTCTGGAGAAGCGGTCTGACGCACAATGCAATCCGCTTGAAGTACATCTGACAAAGGAAGAAGAGGAGCGACTTGCGCAGTTAGATGAGCAGCCGCTTACGGAATATCAGGAGAGATGTCTTCGGATTGACCGCTATCAGCGCACATATGAGATCAGAAACGATCAGATTGATAGCCAAGTCAGAGGTTACAACGCATCAATTCGTAGTATTAAGATAGAGCGTTTGAAGCACCATGAAATGGTAAAGGCACAGAAGAAGGCTGACGCAGTGATGGAAGCTGCAGGCAAAGACGTTCTCGGTCTGCTCGTGGATGAAGGCAAAGATCATGTGGAGGAGGAACTCGAGGAGAAAATCGAGGAAGCCAAGGACAAGGCGGAAGAGAAAGCCGAAGAAGAAGAGAAAATCGAGGAGAGAAAAGAAGAACAGGAAGTGCTGGAGGAAAGAATCGACGAAGCACATGAGAACAGTGAGGAGAGAGAAGCACAGCGTAGAGAGGCGGAGGAACGCGCAAGGGAAGGCAGCGACTTACTGGAGGCAATGATGGATGCCGGTATGGGCGGCGTGAGCGTTACGTCCGATGTACAGTCTGACATTAAAGATATGCTCCATAAGATGAAACTTCTGGAGGAAGACATTAAGGGAAGTATGGTAGATGACCTGCTTTAAATAACTGACTGAGGATATGAGGGAATATGAATATTGCAATCTGCGATGATGAAGTGAGAGGGAGAGAAAGGATTCTGACCTTACTTGAGAAAGAGTTTTCTCAGGCACAGACATGTGAATTTGATTCAGGGATGAAACTGTTAGAAAAGGTAAAAGAAGGTTATTCGCCGGACATTGTTCTTCTTGATATAGCGATGGAGGGGATGGACGGAATGCAGACGGCAAGAGAACTTAAGAAGCTGTCGGATGCAATCCTGATTTTTGTGACCGGAGTCAAAGAGCAGGTTTTTGAAGCATTTGACGTAGGAGCGTTCCATTATCTGATGAAACCTGTGGATCAGGATAAGATGACAAATGTTCTGAAACGTGCGATGCAGGAGGCTGAGAAAAGAAAAGCGGCACCGAAATACCTTCTGGTCAAGACGGAGGGGAGTCATCGCAGGATTCCGGTGGAAGATATTTTGTATGTGGAGAATAACGGGCGCAAAGTAATTCTGCATACAAAGTCGGAATGCTTGGAATACTATGAGCGGATGAATCACTTGCAGGAAGTACTCGGAGATGGATTTTACCGTTGCCACAGGGGGTATCTGGTGGCGCTGTCTGCCATCAGCGGATATGACCATGACAGCATTACGGTCGCACAGGGAGATAAAATTTATTTGGCAAAGCAGAAATACGGTGAGTTTGTGAAACTGTATTGTGATTTCTTGAAGGAGTAGGAACATGACAACGTATGTGCTTGATTTGCTGGAGTGTTTGGCGAAAGCAGGGCTTTTATTATTTTTGTGTAAAGATAATATTATGTTAAAAGAAAAGTATCGTTCCACCGGAAAGATACTTTTTTTCTTGCAGGCGGTGGTAATCAGTTATTGGCTGTCACATTCTGAACTGGTTGACAGAGTGATTTATCGCGATTCACAAGGAATTATAAATAACAGCAGTTATAGTATTGCCAAATTGGCAGTGATTGTTAGCAGTAGCTTTGTTGTAATGGATATTCTGTATGTGGGCAGAAGACTGGCAAAGCTGTATTTACTTCTTGTATTTTATATGGTGCTGGAAATGGCGCGATTGGCGTTTTACAGTGTATGGTCTTTAGCGATTATGTGGTATATGGAAT
>VSOA01000398.1 GCA_009774585.1 Lachnospiraceae bacterium | reverse complement strand
GATCGTAACCGTTCAATTCTTCATTCTCACGATACCCCCATTCCAATTCTTTTTTGAGATATACCTTATCCGTCGTTACATTGACAAAAGAACGCACGTTAGGATGCGTACGAACACATTCCAGCACATTGACCGTCCCCATCACATTCACTTCATAAGTATAGACCGGGTTGCGGTACGATTCACGCACAATCGGCTGTGCCGCCATATGGATAACAATCTCCGGCTGCGTTTCATCAAACACCTTCCGTAAATGTTCCAAATCCCTGACGTCGCCTATAACCGAGTGAATTTGGGCATCCATACCGCTCAGCTCATATATGCTTGGCCCAACCGGCGCCTCCAATGCATAACCGGTCACCTGCGCCCCTGCCTGCACCAGCATGGCACACATCCATGTCCCTTTGAATCCCGTATGCCCGGTCACCAGAACTTTTTTACCTTGATAAAAATCCAGTCCGAAATCAAACATAAGTTAATCCTCTGTTTCCTCAATTAACACTCTACTGCTTCCATTAACATTTTTGACATGTAATCTATCATCTCATCCGTCATACCCGGATAGACGCCAATCCAGAAAGTATCTTTCATAATACGGTTCGTATTGGTAAGTTCCCCGACTACACGATACCCCTCTCCCGTAGCGCGCATTTCATCAAAACACGGATGTTTCGTCAAATTTCCCGCAAAGAGCATTCTCGTCTGAATACCATGCTCTTCCATATGCCGTACTACCTGATTGCGGTCCACACCCTCTTTACATGTAATCATAAACCCAAACCAGCTTGGATTGGAATCCGCACACGCCTCCGGCAAAATCAGTTTATCTAAAATCTTTCCTTCCGAATCTGCCGCCAGCAGATTCGCCTTCATACGGTCAAAATTGTATCTTCTTCTCTCTACGAAAGCGGGAAACTTCTCAAGCTGGGCGCAGCCGATTGCCGCCTGCATATCCGTTGCCTTCAAATTATAGCCGAAATGTGAATAAACATACTTGTGATCATACCCAAGCGGCAATTCACCGTACTGTCTATCGAAACGATGACCGCATAAATTGTCGCGGCCGGACGGGCACACACAGTCTCTTCCCCAGTCGCGGAAAGAACGGATGCATTTGTTAAGAAGCGGATTGTCAGTATAGACAGCGCCTCCCTCTCCCATCGTCATATGATGCGGCGGGTAGAAGCTGGATGTTCCGATGTCACCGATTGTTCCCGTCAGCTTCCTTACACCGTCAATCGTATATTCTGAGCCTAGCGCGTCACAGTTATCCTCCACCAGCCATAAACTATGTTTCTTACAAAATTCGCTGACCGCCCTCAAGTCAAAAGGATTTCCAAGCGTATGGGCAATCATAACCGCCTTCGTCTTATCCGACAACGCCTGTTCCAGCATATTTACGTCAATATTGTACTGTGGGATTGTCACATCCACAAACACCGGCACCGCGCCATACTGAATCATGGGCGCTACCGTCGTCGGAAAACCTGCCGCCACCGTGATGACTTCGTCGCCTCGTCTTACGGCGCGCTCACCCAGAAGCGGCGACGTCAATGCCATAAAAGCAAGCAGATTCGCAGAAGAACCGGAGTTGACAAGTGAACAATATTTAATCCCCAGATAATCCGCCAGCTGCTTCTCAAACTGCTCGCTGTATCTTCCGGAAGTCAGCCAGAATTCCAGCGCGCTGTCCACCAGATTAACCATCTCCGCGCTGTCGTACACTCTGGACGCATAAGGAATGCGCTGTCCCTCCTCAAACGGTTTCTTCACGTTGTGATAAGTCTCGCAATAGTCCCTGACCATATCTAAGATTTCTTTTCTTGCCTGTTGTTCTGTTTGTTGACTCATATATTTCTCCTGTATTTGTGACTTTTATTCTTTCTATTCTTCTTTCTGTTATTCCCAGATTTTCCACGGGGCCTGTCCGCCGCTCCATAACCCTTCCAAATATGCCCTGTCGTGCACCGTATCCATCGGCGACCAGAATCCCGGATGCTTATATGCCGCCATCTGATGATCCGCCGCCAGTTTCTCAAAAGGCTCCGCCTCCAACATCTGCGACCCATCTCCCAAATAATCAAATATTTCCCGGTTGAGCACCATAAATCCGGTATTCACCCATGACTGGTCTTTTCTCGCCTTCTCCTTAAAACTCTCAATCAGTCCGCCCTCGTCAATCTTGACGGCTCCGAAGCGTCCTGCCGGCTGCGTCGTCGTAATCGTCGCAATCCTGCCGTGTTCTTTGTGAAAGCCAAGCAGCGCCGGGATATCCACATCCGCCACACCGTCCCCGTACGTCAGCATAAACGTCTCGTCTTCGCCGATATAATCCTTGATTCGTAAAATGCGTCCCGCAGTCAGCGTCTCAAGCCCTGTATTGGCAAGTGTAATCCGCCACGGTTCCGCAGTCGGGTTGTGATATTCCTTCTGTTTATCTTTCAACTGAAATGTAGCGTCCGACTGGTACATGTAATAATGGACAAAGTATTCCTTTATCATATGTCCCTTGTATCCGCAGCATATAATAAAATCATGATACCCGAACGAAGAATATATTTTCATGATATGCCATAAAATCGGCTTATCACCTATCTCAACCATCGGTTTCGGTTTTAACACCGATTCCTCACTGATTCTGATTCCCTTGCCGCTCGCTAAAATAACTACTTTATTTTCATTGTCGACTGTCC
>VSOA01000397.1 GCA_009774585.1 Lachnospiraceae bacterium | reverse complement strand
CTATAAGACATTATTTTAAATGTGCAATCTTTGAAACGATTGGTCAATGTGAAGCACCAAATAAAGCTATTCATGTATTTACAGAATCCTATCTTGAAAAGGCAGAATGGCACAATTATATTATCCAAACCGTTTATTATGGACATCCTGTATTTATCAAGCAGTTAGATATGATACCATCATATAATTGGTTTGGAAGCGAAGGATTATTTTTACTGAAATCAATACAATATCAAGACCCCGATTTTGTGACAGAAAAACTATATCCATACGGATGTAGTAATTTGCATGATGATAAAAAAATCTTCAATACTTTATGTGGAGATTTAAAGGGTGATTCCGAGAAAATGTTTGAATTTCGAATAAAATTGCTTAAACATTCACCTGAAATATTTAGAGATTTTAAATCTCTTGTCTTTCTAAAAAATTGTCCTGCCCTTCGGGCAGTTCAACTTATGAAAATAATCATACAAAACAAAATAGCGCACAAATTTCAAGATGTCATCTTTCGAGATGAAAATGATACAAAATTCTTTGTTACTTCTAATTACATGCTATTTGTCAATGAATTATTTATAGAAATTTGTAAAGAGACGCCAGCATTTTCTGCTGAACGTCTAAGTTTGGAATATTGGAATAAGTACAAGGCTTGGTTTCCGAGGCTTCATCAAGAGTCATGTGTCAGAACAATTGTGGAATTGATGAAAATGGCATTTGCAGAATTTGCAAAAAAAGAGCCTGTAGGAATGCTGTTATTTTTGAAGAATAAGGATTATCCTAAATCTGTAGTTGGCAATGAAATAATTATGTATGCTATAGGTGAACTTCCAATAACGTATAGTGATGATGCTATTGAATGGCTTTTGTCTGATTTCAGGTATAGGGTTTTTGTGTATACATCCGAAAAAGACAATTTAAAATATACAAAACATATCATTCAAAAATTTTCATCTGTATGTAGAACGGAATTATTTCAAGAATTGGAAGAAAGGATATGTTCTTGGAAAGATGATGTCAAAAGAACGGTAGAAATTTATAGGTGTCGGTTAAGAATGAATAAAGAACATCCTCTCGATGCCATGTATTATACATATTGGGGACGTTTTCAAAAGGAATTACTCCCTTATATGGATAATGCACGTTTGTCTTCATATGCACAAAACTTGTTAAATGTTTTGAATAGAAACCACTGTATACAAACAGCAAATTATTGCTCTGGGATCTTATCAGGTCCTATAAAGGCAGTCTCTTCTCCAGTTAGCATGTATGCTGATAGATTGAGTGACAAGACATGGTTAAATATTATTAAAACACCAAATGAAAAAATGAAAGATTTTTCAAGAGGAAAAGAAACTGATGAATGTTATATAGAAGCCTCCCATTTTACATTTGCTAATACATTTTCCAGGCAAGCTAAAAAGAAACCTTTACATTTTGCAAAACTTTCATTATCTTTTCCTAAGGAGTGTTATAGTGGGTATATTTGTGGTGTATTAAATGCACTTATGGAATATTCAAATGAAGAATGTATCATTGATATGGAATTAGTCATGGAAGTGATACGTTATTATAAACACACATCAAGCCATAGTGTGGGTATTGCAATTACAAATTTAATAGAGAAATATGCAGATCAAGAATGGCCACAGGATATTTTTGATATTTTAAATGGGTTTGCATTAGAATTTTCTGATTCAGAATATAATCTTTATGAAAGTAGAAATAAAAAGGAGTCGTTTAATTATTCACCACAAGACTTATATAATGCTTCAATAAGCAATGTAAATGGTTGTGCGTTATGGGCTATTGCTGCAATAATTTCAAATCATCCAGAATTTGGGAATAAATTTAAACAGATTATTATAAGTGCAAGTGAAAGTTCACATGATTTAATTCGCATGGCTGTTATGCAGAGCGCTTTGGTTTATTATGATATTGATTCCGATTTTTCTGTTAGAATATTTAAGAAGATTGTTTCGAAAGATTCACGTATTCTTGGTATACCTGCCACATGGAATATCATAAGTAGAGATTATTCTCATGATTCTGAGTTCTACCGAGAAAGGATAATTTCTGCTTGCAAGTCAAACTTTGAAGAACTTGCAGATGAGGCAGCTAAACAGAGCTGTGCTATTGCAATATATTTTAACGATACTCAGATGCAGAATTTTGTTATGTCATATCAGTATACAATAGAGCAAGTAAGTAAAGTCTGTCAACAAGCAATATCTTCATTTAATAAGGAGGAATTTCATAATCTGAGTGAAAAGATCATAATACATTTTATTGATAAGTTTAAAGATGAGATAAATGACCTTAGACGGATTTTTTCTGAAATTGAATTACCAAGAGATAAAGGTTTTTTAATTTGTTTGATGAATTCCAACCAAGGAGGATACTTGATAAATGATTTTTTAAAATATCTGGATGAAAAGGTTATGGACATTGTACAATTTGCAGATATCTTAAAAACTGTTGGAGATAAAATTCCCTTGCTGGAGCCAGAGCAAATGAAAAGTTTAAATATGAATAATTTTATTCATTGTATAATACGTTTATTTGATAAAGGGCAAAATAATTCTAATATTAAAAACATGTGCCTTGATATATGGGATAGTCTATATAAAGCGAATCATCAAGATATTCGATCTGTCTCGTATACCCCTCTCCGAGCCCACGCGCCTAAGGCGACTCGCGTAT
>VSOA01000396.1 GCA_009774585.1 Lachnospiraceae bacterium | reverse complement strand
CACCTCCTGTAAGTCCGGCTCAACCGGGCCTTTGCCCTATTGGAATCAAGATTTTGAACTTGTTTCGCAATTACCTAATTCCACTTTCCATTAGCATACCATTGCTCATTTACATATCCTTTTTTAACAAAATCGTCAATATCTATTTCTTGTTGAATTCCTCCTTTCACATTGGTATATAACCTTCCTTCATATTCCTTATCATCAGTTGTTGAATCAAAAATCTTCCCAACATATTCTCCTTGCACTGTACTGTAACTATAATATTCAGCCATTCCATTCTCTTTTACAATTAAAAATGCTGTATGCCCAAATCCTCCGGCTGCGCTCGGATTATTTACATAATATATATACTCATAATCTTCCGGCTCCTCGCCGTTTATATCTACCCATTTCATCGGATTTCCCCAACAGTACCCATACCTGTTCAGCGTCACAGGCTCCGCACCATTTCCCGCTACCACATCCTGCGCAGTAAACCGTCCCGTCTCCGGCTGGTACTCCCTCGCCTGTGCAAAGTAGGTGGCGCCCAGTGTGTCATACCGGTAGCCCGTGTAGCCGAAGGGCTGTCCTTCTCCCTGCATGGTGTAGGGGCTGGGGATGCCTGCTTTTAGTTCTTTTCCAATGTTCTCTGCAAAGTCACGTCTAATTTATTGTTCATAAACACACTCATGCACTTTCTTCAAATTATGTAGATATTTTCTTCATATAAATAAATACAATTTCTATAATATCTTAATCTTATAACCCAAGATACAATGAAATATGTCTAATTTTGTTGTTATCATCATAAATGATTCCCATTCCATAACTATAGATGTCATCGTAATATCCAATCACATCTTGATAACTGGTTTTTTCTATATTATCAATGACTAACTCTTGATGCGGATTCGGTTTGGGATTTTTTGAGTATTTTAGAATCTTTTCTACTATGTCCCTACTCATTCCAATTTGAATACCCTTTTCTCCAAATATATAAGAGCTACTACTAGTTTGTGCATACATAAAATCTAAAACTTTTTTTTCATCTATATTATAATGATATAGAACTTGTATATCACTACAATAAACAAGCCATGCTGGATTTCCTTCTTTTGTATACACAATCTTCTCTGTATACTCCCCTTCTTTTTCTCTGAGCAAATCTTCATACTGATAAATATAATCAATACTTTCAAAAATTTCTCTTGTTATATAGTTTTTATGAAAATGCTTTTCTATCCTAATACCAAATAAGATTGCTATAGATATTATAATTAAACATGCACTTATCTTAATCATTCTTTTCATTTTGACCTCTCATGGATATTCATTATGATATACACTCTTGCAACATATTCTCTTGTATCATCCAAACATCTTTCAGAATATTTTCTATCTGTGACAATCTCTCTTGGTAATATTGGTTATCAATAGGTTTTCCGTCTTGATACATAAGCTGACCAAACGGTTCACGCTGTGGATAATCTCGACCAGCTATCAATTCGTCATAAAAATGCCCTTGCTTTGTTGAAATTTTCGGAGCACCATTCCAGTGATATGATACACTCCCATCCCATGCATATACAATGCCGTCACCGATTTTATTTGATAATACGCTTGCTACATTTTCATATCCTAATGACCTATCAAACAATGCATCAATATGTCCCCCATTGCAAGCCTGAATATAAAGTTCACTAATATCTTTTTTCTCTAAGTCATGCAAACTTCCCGCTGTGAGGTCATTAGCTTTATTCAATCCTGACAAAGTTAATGCATTATAACTTGATCCGTTTTGAAATTGAAGCATTTTTTCTGTACCGTGACTGAAAATATACACAGTGTCCACCTGATTCGGCATATTACTCCACTGTTCTTTAAATTCGTTTGCCAAATGCATGTCTTTTTTTATTTCTTCACTTGCTCTGTCCTGTGCTTCCTCATTGATTGGGACTGCAACAACATCTACTCCGTGTCTCCTAAGTTTTTTTATTTGCCAGTTTGCCTGCCTCTTAAAATCATCTATATAATATACATATGCTGTTTCTGTATTTTCTTCCGGTGTCAACCCATCCAGATCCACCATTCCCACCGGATTCCCCCAACAATACCCATACCTGTTCAGCGTCACAGGCACTGCCCCGTTGCCTGCTATCACGTCCTGCGCATGGAACCGTCCGGTCTGCGGGTCATACTCCCTCGCCTGCGCAAAGTAGGTGGCGCTGTCCGTGTCATAGCGGTAGCCTGTGTACCCGAAGGGCTGTCCTTCTCCCTGCATGGTGTAGGGGCTGGGGATGCCTGCCGCTTCCAGTTCTTTCCCGATGGTCCGGGAGAGGTCGTTGCCGAATTCATCGTAACCGTAGGTAAGGTAGGCGGCTGTGGCGTCATGGTTTCCGTCTGTCATGTTGTCTTCACTGTCATAGCCGCTGACCCTGATGGGGCTGCCCATCTCGTCCTGCAGATAGTAGTGGAACTCTCCGTTTTCTTCCATGGCGGCGGTGCTGCTGTCCCAGTAGAAGGTCTGTGCCGGGCTGCCGTCGTTCCTTGTGACGGACAGCAGGTTATGGTAGGGTCTGGTAAGGTCGGGGAGGTAGTCTTCCCTGACGGCGGCTGCCATGCTGTCTGCGGGCTGTCCCATGGTCTCCATGATTTGCCCTGCCGCTCCCGTGTACATGCCTTTCCCGACGCGCTGTCCGAGTCCGTTGTAGTAATAGGA
>VSOA01000395.1 GCA_009774585.1 Lachnospiraceae bacterium | reverse complement strand
GAATATCATAATATTGATTTTGAAAATACGATGTATGTGCCGGAATCATATTATAATTCTTTGGCGGAAAAACGCAGACCACGTAAAGGAGACATTTTATATACTGTGGTTGGTTCTTATGGAATACCAGTATGTATTGAGAATGATAAAAAATTTGTGTTCCAACGGCATATAGCGATATTGCGTCCGAATAACGACATTGTAAAATCAAGGTATTTGTTTCATGCTATGCAAAGTACAGATTTTAAAATACAAGCAGAAAAATCTGCTAAAGGAGCAGCACAAAAGACAATTGCGTTGTCAGCGTTGGGAAAGATGCATATGTCTGTTCCAAGTATGGATGTGCAAGAGCGTATAGTAGAAGTTCTTGATAATTTTGAAGCCATTTGCACCGACCTTAATATTGGTCTGCCTGCGGAAATCGAAGCGCGTCAGAAGCAATACGAATATTACAGGGATAAGCTGTTATCCTTCAAAGAATTACCGTAACTGTTCAGAGCCAGCCTTCAAAATGCTTTGTATTTCGGAGGTATGGCGTACCCGCCAGATAAAATCTCATAAGCCATCTTAAAAATGCAAGCATTATACGGTTGGTGTATGAGATTTTGCTTGGCTCTGAACAGTTACAGATTACCAAAGTAAGGGGGCGAGGATGTGCCGTACTTTAATATTGTAGCGGAGACATCGGAGAATACCGTTGTCACAGAATATGAGCCAGTTAAAAAGAAATCTGACAGTTATCAGAGTGAGGCTGCGCTGGAACAGGAGTTTATCCGTCTGCTGTGCGAACAGGGATATGAGTATCTGCCTATTCACACAGAGAAAGAACTGACTGCCAATCTCCGGGAAAAATTAGAGGAACTGAATAATTATCGGTTTTCCGATACAGAGTGGGATAACTTTTTCAAAAATACCGTTGCCAATCCCAATGAGCATATCGTGGAAAAGACCCGTACCATTCAGGAGGATAATGTTAAAGTATTAAAGCGTGATACTGGGGAAACCAAGAATATTACATTGATTGACAAAACCAATATTCATAATAACAGACTGCAGGTCATCAATCAGTACATGATTGGTACGGAGGACGGTGCAAAGCACAACAACCGCTATGATGTTACGGTATTGGTCAACGGTCTGCCTCTCGTGCATATCGAACTGAAACGCAGAGGGGTTGCCATCCGTGAGGCGTTCAACCAGATCAACCGCTATCAGAGGGATTCTTTCTGGGCAGGATGCGGACTGTACGAGTATATTCAGATTTTTGTTATTTCCAATGGTACGAATACCAAATATTACTCCAACAGTACCAGACGGAACGCGGAAAAAGAGCATGAGAAACGAGGAGCAAGTAAGACAAAGACCAGTAACAGCTTTGAGTTTACCTGTTTCTGGGCGGATGCAAACAATCGGGTAATTCCTGACCTCATTGATTTTACTAAGACTTTTTTTGCAAAGCATACGATTTTAAATATCTTAACAAAATACTGTATCTTCACATCTGAAGATATGTTAATGGTCATGCGCCCATATCAGATTACTGCAACGGAGCGTATTTTAAATCGTATTGAGATTGCCAATAACTATAAAAAGTACGGCAGTGTGAAGGGCGGCGGATATATCTGGCACACGACTGGTTCCGGTAAAACGTTGACTTCATTTAAGACTGCAAGATTGGCATCGAAGCTGCCTTATATTGATAAGGTGTTGTTTGTGGTTGACCGTAAGGATCTGGATTATCAGACTATGAAAGAATATGACCGCTTTGAAAAGGGTGCTGCCAACAGCAATACTTCGACTGCCATACTGAAACGCCAGCTGGAAGATCCGGATGCGCATATCATTATTACCACAATACAGAAACTGGCTACTTTTATAAAAAAGAATCCGGGGCATGAAGTGTATATGAAGCACATTGTCATTATTTTTGACGAGTGCCACCGCAGCCAGTTCGGAGATATGCATACAGCGATTGTGAAGAACTTTAAGAAGTATCACCTGTTCGGATTTACAGGTACACCCATTTTTTCTGCAAATTCCGGCAGGACGAAAAATCCGGAATTCTTTACCACAGGGCAAACCTTTGGAGATCAGCTTCACAGCTACACAATCGTGGATGCTATCAACGATAAAAATGTTCTTCCGTTCCGGGTGGACTATATCAAGACGATGGATATGGATGAAGAAATCACAGACGAAATGGTCTGGGATATTAACCGGGAGAAGGTTATGATGGCTCCTGAGCGTATCCGGCTCGTGACGCAGTATATATTGGAGCATTTTGATCAGAAGACCTACCGTGGGGATAAAACATACATATATAATACGCTGATCAATATTGCGGAGGTGGCTTCTGCCAGACGTGATGAGGTGGAGGAAATTAAGCAGAAACAGCGTATCAGCGGTTTCAATTCTCTCTTTGCGGTATCGAGCGTACCGACGGCAAAACTGTATTATCAGGAATTTAAGAAGCAGATGGCAGCAGATCCGATCAAGAAACTGCGTGTTGCGACCATATTCAGCTATGGTGCGAATGAGGAAGAGTCAGACGGTATTTTGGATGAGGAAAATTCCGAGGATACCTCTGCCCTCGATCAGCCGTCCAGAGATTTTCTGGAGGAAGCTATTAAGGACTATAACGAAACGTTCCATACGAACTATGATACTTCCAGTGAAAAGTTCCAGAATTACTATAAAGATGTGTCAC
>VSOA01000394.1 GCA_009774585.1 Lachnospiraceae bacterium | reverse complement strand
TACGGCTTAATGAAGCCCGAAGAAAGAAGGTTGCAAACTACTCTATCGGTATGAAACAGCGTCTGGGGCTTGCCGCTGCTCTGCTCAGCTTTCCAAAGCTGCTTATTCTCGATGAGCCTACTAACGGGCTGGATCCCGCAGGCATTCAGGAGATGCGTGAGCTCATCCGTACACTACCCTCCGATTACGGCATCACAGTTGTGGTTTCCTCCCATCTTCTGAGTGAAATCGATCAAATGGCTGACCATGTAGGTATTATCCGCAAAGGCGAACTTGTTTATCAGGATAGTTTAGAGGCGCTTCACTCTCACGCGAGACAGCAGATTGCACTGCGCGCCGACCAGCCTGCCACTGTGATCTCACTGCTGCATAAAGACGGCATCGAAGTCATGAAGGAAGAGGATTATCTACTGATCCCCATGCTCGAAGACGCGTATGTCGCCCATCTTTGCCGTAAAATGATCGAACATAACATTGCCTTGTATCGGGTTGAAAAGAGGGAAAAGAGTCTGGAAGATATCTTCCTGTCTCTAACCGGAAAGGAGTCAAGTCTATGAAAACACTGCAATTAGAATTCTATAAGATTAAAAGAAGAAAAGTTTGGCTGACAATGTTCGTCCTATTATCGGTTCAACTGCTATGGGGACTATGGGCTTTTCATGATCCTAGGGACTGGGAACTGCAATGCGGATGGATGTCTCTGCTATATCACCTGTCTCTTTTAGACGGAATCATGATTCCTACGATGATGGCTGTACTTGCCTCGCGTCTTGCCGATATCGAGCATAAGGGTAACACCTACAAGCAGCTTGAGACACTTCGCAGCGCCGGAAGTCTCTATCACGCCAAAGCAGCATGCGGATGCATAATCATCATGCTTATTTTTGCCGCGCAGTTCGCTTTTTTTATCATGCTTGGTTATTATCTCGGTTATGAAGGACATCCGGACATAAAATATTATCTGCTTTCCTATGTGTTGAAAGTTGCCAGCAATCTTTCTTTATTCCTGCTGCAGCTTGCACTGTCCATGCTCTTTGCCAATCAAATGGTTCCTCTCACAGTGGGACTTGGCGGTTCCATGGCTGCACTGCTTTTGATGTTTGTCACCACCCACTCTTTACTTCCATGGGGCGGTAACTTAAGCGCCTCTCTGGTCCGGTCTGAGTGGGATGAAGCTACCAGAATCAGCACTTACTTCTATCGAACATTTTCAGCAGCGGAAACAGCATCCGTAATCTGCATTTTTGTTTGGATCGCGGTTTTCTATACCCTAGGCAGAATACTGTTCGCAAGAAGAGAGGTCTAAATACATTATAAAAGGGAGAATACTATATGCATTTATCAATATATAAAACAATTAAATCCGAACGTCTGAAGTTAAAAAGAAGCCCTGTCTGGCTGGCGTTCTTTATATTGCCGATCATATCCGCTTTCTTCGGCACATTTAATTTTTGGGCAAACCAAGGTTTACTGAAAAACGAATGGTACAGTCTCTGGTCGCAGCATACACTTTTCCTATGCTATATCTTTATGCCGGCTTTAATCGGCACCTACTGTTCCTACCTGTGGCGGCTGGAACATCTGAGAAACAATTGGAACAGTTTCTTGACAGCACCGGTTTCCCGCATTTCCTTATATGCAGGTAAATTGTTTTGGGCAATCGTAATGGTTGTCGCAGGTAATATGTGGATTTACCTGCTGTATTATCTATGCGGCAGGCTCTGCGGTTTACCCGGCGTCCCACCCGAAGAGAGCATCGGCTGGATTGTCTGCGGTATTCTTGGCGGTATCACAATCTGCTGCATACAGCTTATCATCTCCATGCTCATCCGCTCTTTTGCAATTCCTATCGGTATCGGGCTTGCGGGCGGTATCGGCGGTCTCATGATAACCAATAAGGGATGGGGATTATACTATCCCTATTCTCTCTACTGTATGGGGATGCGCGCCAACAATCCGCAAATGGAATTGGATATATTGCCTTTTATCATCGGCTGTATATTCTATATTATTTTGTTTTCGGCAATATCGGTTGTGTGTCTGCGGCATCATTCTCTATAAATGATTTACGCTATCGCAATTTCCTATATGAAAGACAAGCAGAGGGCGGAATATCACCATGCATTCCTCCCTCTGCTTGTCTGATTATTCCAAAATCAGACCTGTCACTCGCCCTTCTGCTTATCTAATAATTCCTTGAGCGCCTCATCTCCGATGCTTACCCACGCGTCTTCTTCTTCGGCATTTAAGCCAAGATATTCACGCAGCGTAACAAGCTCGTCGCTAAATCCCCACTCTTGGCTATAGTCGTCAATTTCTTCAAATTCAATTTCGCCAGCCAGATATTTTTCTTTAAATTTTTTCTCTGTGTTTTCCATGATTGATCGTCCCTCTTCCAAGATTCTTTTCTGTAAATAAAATGCGCTTTCTACTTAAGCCCTTCCGCTCTCGCTTTATCCGCTATCATCTTGTAAGTCGGCGTCGGCACGCCATAGCGCTCTCCCATCCGCACCACTTCATAAATTAAGCCGTCTATCTCTGATGATTTTCCGGCATAAACGTCCCGCTGCATGGAGGTACTCGCGTCCGGATTTAACGTGTCAAGAATCTGCAGATTCGTGGTCACAATATCCACTAAGAACGGAACGTCCATCGCTTCTGCCAGCGCCTCAACCTCTCGCATTAATTTAACAAAAGTATCTCTGGGTTCTCCTGTAATC
>VSOA01000393.1 GCA_009774585.1 Lachnospiraceae bacterium | reverse complement strand
TTGAAATATTATGTAGTATAAAAAACGGATAAGGAAAATAAACCAATCTTATGCACTAAACAGAGGGAGAACTTTCACTACAATAAAATTGGACAATTCATAAGAAGGTCCCTGTATTAAACATCAGCTACATCAAAACTAACGCATAGGAAAGCCACCTTTAGGAAAGACTATCTCCTCGACCTGACCAGACCCTACCATAACCTGCTGTCCGTCACAAGGAACGACGGCACTCCGGCACAGACCTTCTACTGGGACAACAACACAGCCGCCATGGAAGAAAACGGAACGTTCCACTACTATCTGCAGGACGAGATGGGAAGCCCCATCAGGGTCAGCGGCTATGACAGTGAAGACAACATGACAGACGGAAATCATGAAGCCACAGCCGCCTACCTTACCTACGGCTACGATGAATTCGGCAACGACCTCGCCCGGACCATCGGGAAAGAACTGGAAGGGGCAGGCATCCCGAACCCCTACACAGCACAGGGAGAAGGACAGCCCTTCGGGTACACAGGCTACCGTTACGATACACTGAGCGCCACCTACTTTGCACAGGCGAGAGAGTACGACCCGCAGATCCTTTTATTCATGTAATGCGGGGACTCCAGATATAAATGGAGCAAGCTTTGCGAAAGAGTGGGCAAATAAAACTGGCGGTGTAAGTTACGGAATCAGGAATGGAAGAACATATTATGGTGCTATTAACAGAAATTGCAATTGGGGATTTTATATATCAAAAGATTTATTGAGGTTTAGATCATTATCTTTATATCCGGGTGATCTGCTAAATGCTTTACTTATAACAGAATCACGATTGCAACAGCAGATGCGTGAGGCGGAGAGAAAGATAAGAGGATACTCGGAGAAAGGCTCGCTCAATTATCCTTGGATGGTTTCACTATCGGGTGATTTGGATACTATACTTGATGGTGGTGTATTTAGCAGAGGATGGACCGAATTTAACTGTATGGAGGAATGAAATATTGTGAAGATAAAATTTTTCAAGTATATAGTATATCTGATATGTGGTGCATGTGCAGTGATATTCTTTATAAGGCATTATACAAACAGTAAATATAATGTCATACCGCGTAAATATGTGAGACAGTATTTGGACGAAACATATAACATGCGATATGAAATTATAGAAGAAAATTTTTATTGTAAAAATGGATTTTATATTTGGGAGTTTATCTGTCAAGACAATAAAGGATATACTTTTAGGATGGAATATAGTAGATCCACTGAGGACGAGGGACCTGTAACCCCTGAGGATGCAAGTATGGTATATGTTTATGACGGGTTTATCAAGGCAAAGTTAAAAGAAGAATTTCAAGACCGTATTCAGTGGACTCAAGGAGGGAACACAAAAGAACACGAGCATTTGTTGTTTGAAATCTATGACGAGAGCGATATTGGACAGACGGCGGACATTATAGTGGATGTTTTTGAATTTGCTTTTGGTCATTTACAACATGTGTATGAAGATAATTTACCGGTTGTTTGTTCAGTATATTGCAGAGATTTATATAGAGGATCAATATGTATAGATAGTGATACATATGGCTATAAGGACAAGACAAGAGAAGAACTATACGAATTAGTATATTTTAAATTGGAAGAGAAATTTGAGGATTAAGAAGTGAAGGAATAATAGCGTTAAAGCATCTTAGATAAGTGAGTACTATGAAATACAAAATAAAAAAAAATATTTTAGCCCTCATGTGAGATGAGAGAATATACAAGAGCAGACAGAGGAGTCAGGGAGAGAAGAAAATAGGAGTACTTTTTTATAGAGGACCAATAACAATGCTTACGATGCCCACCTTTCAGGCGAGTACGCAAATAGTCCTTATTAGGGCTAATAATAAACCATCACTTGAAGTGATGATTGACGACTTATATTTTTGCTCTGTCATGGTAATATGAAGACGGTGTTGAGCAGCAAAGAAAAACCATACAGATTTAAATTTGCACCTTGAAAATTCAATATGATGTATCAAATTATGTCAATATTTGGTAAAATGTAAATATCCAATAAAAAATGATACAAATATCTTTTCAATGATATTCCCATAGGAGAAGCATTTAAAAATGAAGGAGTGTGCATAGCCACAATCAAAGACGACATAGAGAGGTGCAGCGATGATTAAAAAAGTATTAGTGATAATTAAGAGAGTATTTCTTACATTAGTCGTAGTACTGCTTTTCTACTATATTGTTATGTGGATAGATACAAGAGAAGTCATGATAGAATTAAAAAAGATTGAGAATGGAGAAATATCGTTTGCATGGGATTCGAATGAACCATTAGCCCGGTTTAACAGAGAACCTTTACCGAGAACATTTTCAATAGAAATGGAATCAGAGTATTGTACTTATAATATACGCAGATATTTTACATGGTGTTTGGGAAAAAAGGGAAGGATATGGGGGACATGTATAGATCGAACAGAATGGGAAGACGGAAAAATATTTGAAGCAAAGGACTGGTATTCATTAGAAATTGAGAAAGAGAATGGAAAGTGGAAAGTGGTAAAATACATCAATAGACCATGATAGTAAAAAGTGGATTATGATTCTGGATAGTGTATACAACCGGAAATAGTGTATGCAGATGCAAAACGTAAAAGAGGCAAAAGAAAAAATGATAAAACTAAACCGCGGAAAACTAGTCAGGAAATACATAGGAGAAGCAATGGCGCCCTTCGGATTCGAAT
>VSOA01000392.1 GCA_009774585.1 Lachnospiraceae bacterium | reverse complement strand
ACAAGAAGCACTATCATAATCTCCACGAAACAGTTTCACATCCGATATACATAGAGCACATTATCTGAAATATTTTTCACAGACAGCAGCGTCCCCTGCAGTTCTCTGACATGCAGATACGACACAATCAAATGCTCTTCGCCCTGTCTTGTATAGTCCGTAATAATTCCGTCTTCCTCAAACCCTTCTTCCATTTGAAACCGTACAAACTCCTCTGAGAATTCCTGTTCATTATCTCCGAAGTACAATTCCCCTGTATCCGAAATAAAGCAGCTCCACTCATCTTCAATCCTTTCGTAGAGCGCCGGAAACATATTATCCATGGTGACCGCTGTTTCTATCACACCGATCAGACCGTTTTCATAGTCTTCCACGTTCGTCACGAGAGAAGCAATCCTTGCTGCTCCCCGGTTGTCAAAAAGCTCATCCGGATAATGATAGTTCCATCCTGTATAATCCGCCTTTTTCGCCCATTCCATTTTATCCATGCGGGAGCGGCTATATAAAATCGGCATCATTTCCTGCATGTTATCATTCACCGCATAGACACGCACTCCGTGCAACAACGTGTTGTTATTGACAAGACGTTCCAAGGCGGCGATATCAGAATGATAAAATGTCAATAATTCCTCTGTTTCTATTTTCTGCCGGTCCGCTATCCTGTCAAGCATCTGCAAAAGAGCTTCATCATGCAGAAAAAACTGAGTCGTCATGTTAATCGAGTCAATATTCTTCCGGATATGATCGCTGTTACGCTCCATAGTGTAGCGCATATAATCTGTGTTCTCACTGATTACATTCTCTTCCATAGTATAAAACAACACGCCAGCCAGTATAGAAATCGGCAGAATAATCAGACCGGTGATAACCAGCGTAAACTTTCTATTCAGTTTTAAACCGTTCAGTCTTTCTTCCAACCGCCGCCCCATATTATTCGATTCCCATTTTTTCTTTTGTCATTTTCATCAATTCCGTTTTCTCCGCCTGTATATCTTGAAATCCGTAGTCTTCCCTCTTCTTCACAAACTCGGCAAGTATTTCATCAAAACGTTCCTCTGACTCCGCAAGAAGAAGTTTCGGAAGCGTTTCACTCCACATTGCCTTAATTTCATTGTCTATGTACTCTTCCTTGGATCCGTTCGGAAATAAGGAATTATACTGTCCGTCATATACTGCATATTGATAAGACCATTCCATAATCTGTTTGACCGGCTCATCCGCCTCCTGCTTCCACTTAAGCTGCATCACATTGTCCTGAAGCATCCAATATGCGTCGTCGGCTCCGTAGAGACGGTCGTATTCCGCTCTATCCTCATTCAAAATCTTCTTGACTTCTTCCCTGACTACGGGCTTTCCGTCTACATAGTCAAATGTTTCCCCTTCCACTCCGAGTGAAATACGGAGCTGTCCCTGTTCGCTAAGCATATAGCTAAGAAATGCAATTGCGCGTTCCGGTTCTTCACAGTTCTTTGAAATCAACGTAACTGTCCAGCCGTTAATCTCAGTTGTTGTGAGCGTATGGTCGTCTCCCGCCGCATTCTTGGGTCCGTCCACCGCCAGATAAATCCGTTCAGGATGATTCATATACAGTTCTTTCTGCTGTGACAGCATGTCCGTATACTGATAAATCATGCAAAAATATCTTCCCTTTGCCATTTTCTCTTCCATCTGTGTTCTCTGGTCGATAAAAATGTCATCGGTAAGCAGTCCTTCCTCCCTGAGTTGTCGGAACATTTTCAGCCATCTCATATAGTCTTCATCCGTATAACGGTCATAGATTTCTCCATTTTCCTCAAATGGCACTGCCAAAAAGTTCATCAGATACTGATCGAAAGAAACGTTACCCCTGTCATTAAACACATGTGCACCCACCGGAATAAGCGGTTCTCCGTCTACTGTAGGAAACATTTCATAAGCTTTCTCTACCGCAGCCTGAAAACCTTCCGGCGTTGTCATATCCGGACTTCCGATTGCCTCATAAATATCTTTGCGCACTAAGAAGGTCTGATTGGAACCGATATTATCATGTTCTTCTATATCTTTCGCAGTAATGCTGGAGTTTGGGTAACAATATATATTACCGTCCTCCTTCGTATACCAGTTGACGGCATCCTCGTTGCTGACCTGATAGAAATACATATCATAGCTGTCCGCAAGTTCGTTAAGCGCATAGACCATGTTATGATCTATCATTTCATTGACCTGCGGCTCCCACCAGCCCAGTGTGATAAAATCCGGAAGCGAATCCGCCGCAATCAGCGCGTTCAGCTTCTCGCTTTCGTTCCCGCTCGGCGTAATAAAGTGAATATTGACACCGGTCTCTTCCGTAATTTTCTTCGAGACAATATTTTCTCCCCATCCTGTCGTAAACCATGAATAATTGATGTACCAGTCAAAATCAACCGGTTCTCCGGCATATTTCTGCCACGCAGGTATCTCTTCCTGCATGGCGGCATCCTCAGAATCTCTCTTTGCATCCGGCTGATTTGTACAGCCTATACCAATGAAACACACAAGAAACAATAATATCGTTATGTTGATAACTTTCTTATCTTCTCTCCACATGCTCTTACCTTTCCGCACATTCAAAATTCACTTGATAGATTTTAATAATAGTATATCCCTTTATAGCAATAAAAGGCAATATTCTCCCACGGAAAATACTGCCCTTCATTTCTGTTATATTCTCTTTATTTTCAAGGCATCTATTCTTTAACGCTTCCCGCCGATATACTG
>VSOA01000391.1 GCA_009774585.1 Lachnospiraceae bacterium | reverse complement strand
CAGCCTCGCCGATCAGAGTCTTATCGGAGGCAAGACCGCAAGTAGGATAGATGCGGTAATTTGAATAATGTCCGACTTTGATGTCCGTGCTGTACACATTTTGAAAGGCTTCTTGTTTTTCTAAATCAATCAATATTTTATCCAGGTGCACGGAGCAGATTTTCTGATTTCCGTGACCGGCAGATTCACTTGAGGTGGTAATAAGACCGCAGCTTTCCAGTTTCTTGATATGACTTGTCAGCGCGCCGTTGGTAATATTCAGATGCGAGGCGAGCTCATTCATACTCATGTTGTTGTTGTCCAATAATATATTAAGAATTTCAATTCTGACATCTGAGCCCAAAGCCTTAAATATATCCAGACCTTCGCTTAATGAAGTAATATGTAACAAGATAGAATCCTCCAATACAGTATTTTATATTCTTGTAAAATAAAAAATAACTAATCATTCTACAAACCCACTTAAATTATAGTGAAAAAAAATCATTTCGTCAATTAAATCTAAATGATTTTATATAAATTAAAAGTATTTTTCTAAAAGCGACAAATAGTAAGCGATAAAAAGACAAATTGCTTAAAATTTATTGCTTTTTAAAATATTTTAGGAAGAAACAAACTATAATAAAAAACTAAAAAAGACTCCTTAAAATGTCCTTTCAAAGAGTCTTTTATATAATATGCATATATGCCGGTGATATGGATATCACAGTGAACTAACGTAAGTTTTTATGATGTGACGACGGTGCATTTTTAGTTTTTGGCATTTACTTCGTCAAAAGTTTTGACAAGTTCATCTGCAGGAGCACAAGTTACAAGTGAAACGATGACATTGACAGCCAGAGCGACGATGAACGCGGGAAGCAGTTCATAAATTGCGAATACGCCTCCCAATCTGGCAATGCCGTATTTCCATACAAAGACCATGACACCACCGGCTATCATACCGGCAAGAGCGCCTTGCTTGTTGGAACGCTTCCAGAATAATGCCAGCAGTACTACCGGACCAAACGCAGCGCCGAAACCGGCCCATGCAAAGGACACGATTGTGAAGATAGAACTGTCAGGGTTCTGTGCAATAAAGACGGCGATCAGGGAAATGACGATGACCGTGATTCTTGCAATGCGCAGAGATGCCTTGGTGTCCAGTTTTTTCTTACCAAAATCCTGCACCAGATTCTGGGAGATGCTGGAAGCGGCGGCGAGAAGCTGGGAATCCGCGGTTGACATGGTGGCGGCTAAGATACCAGCAAGAATAACACCTGCAATTAATGCTGGAATGACGCCGTGCGTACTGAGTGCGGATGCAATCTGGATAATAACTGTCTCAGAATTGTTTCCTTCTAATGCCGGGATGACACCGGCTTTGGACATGCTTAAGCCGATGATACCAATGAAAACCGCAATTGCCATAGAGATGACAACCCATACGGCAGCGATTCTCCGGGATAATTTTAATTTGTTCTCATCCTCTATTGCCATGAATCGGAGCAGAATGTGAGGCATACCGAAATACCCGAGGCCCCATGCCAGCATGGAAATCATCATGAGAGGCGTGTAGGGTTTGGAAGATGCAGAGTCCGCCACGTAAGTCTGTACCATGCTCAGATATCCGGGAAGACCTTGTGCGTTTGCGATGACGGTATCGAATCCGCCGGTTGCGACAGCGCCGAAAATAACAACAATAACAAGTGCTATTGTCATTGTGATACTTTGTATTAAATCGGTTGTGCTTACGGCAAGGAAACCACCCAAAGTACAGTACAATACGATAACAGCAGCGCTCAGGAGCATGGCAACCATATAATTCATGCCAAACAGCGTACTGAACAGCTTACCGCACGCAGCAAAGCCGGAGGCGGTATAGGGCACGAAGAAGATAACGATTACTACGGCGGCAATACATGTCAGTACATGTTTGTCATCGCCATATCTTTTGGCAAAAAACTCCGGAATCGTGATTGCTTTCAATTTGCTGGAATAGCGTCTGATGCGTTTAGAGACGAGCAGCCAGTTGAAATATGTACCGAGCGCCAGACCGATTGCCGTCCAGCCTACGTCTGCGATACCGGAAATATAGGCGAGTCCGGGCAATCCCATCAGCAGATAACTGCTCATGTCGGAAGCTTCCGCACTCATGGCAGTAACCAGAGGACCGAGTTTGCGTCCTCCGAGATAAAATTCGTCAGACTGTGTGTTCTTTTTAGAAAAACGAACACCAATATAAATCATTCCACACAGATAGATGACAATAGAAATAATAATGCAGATTTGCGATGTCATATTTTTTCTCCTCATTTCTTTTTTCGTTCTGTATAACATTAGTATTATATATGGTATATGGGTTGTATGCAAGAAAAGTTTTTCAGTCTGGGAGTGCAAGCTTATGCTCTGAGAATTGCAGACGGCTGGGCTGAAGGGAATTTCAGAGGTATATTTGACCCGGAAGTATCATCTGTAATAAGTAAATTGACAGAATGTCAGTGAGCCGCTAGTATGATATATAAGTATTAAGAAATAAGTACAAGAACGAATGTGAAGCGGGAGAAAAGATGAATACGAAGGTTGATCTGCCGGAAGCTTTTCTTGACAGAATGGCGGGGTTTTTAGGAACGGAATACAACGATTTTCTGACAAGCTATGATATAGAGAGATATTACGGTCGGCGCCGTAATCCGCTGAAAGATGCCGGGGAGGAATTTATAAGGAGAAGGCCGTTTTCTCTGGACCCGGTCAGTTGGGCGCGAGAAGGATAG
>VSOA01000039.1 GCA_009774585.1 Lachnospiraceae bacterium | reverse complement strand
AGGCAATATATGCAATTCGCAATGTGCTTGCCTTGTCAAATGAAATGGAGAAAAGTCTGTTTGGTGCCGGTATGCAGAATTATCTGCGTGAAATCGATATGACAAAAAGTCAATTAGATGTGTTAAAACGGGAGAAAAGTACCGTGCATACAAAAGAGACAAAGCGGATTGGAAAGCAGCAGGAACAGGCCGGAGGCGTTTCTGCTAAACCACATGATGCTTTGATTTTACTGAGCGATCTACAAGTGAGCAAATTGTATCGCAACAGTCTGGAGAAAGATTTTTATGCACCGGAGAATAAGCTTAACGAGTGGAAATGGAGCAGCGTTCCGGCAATTTTGAAAGGCAATATAGAAATAGAAGAGGATATGCACAGTACGGTAAAAGAAAACATAAAGGTGCAAATCTATAATCAAAGTATTTTTAAGGATGGACGGGCAATCAATGAAGATGATTGTCTGGTTACTATAAATGGGCGGGAGGAGCAAATGACGGCGCTTCTGCTGGCAACCATCTTGAATGTTAAAGAAGAAGGGAGGGGAAGATGTAATGCAAGCGGGACAATGGAGGTATATTTAGAAGTAACGGACGAGCAGATGCTGCGTATCAGTAATGAAACGGAATGCAAAGAAGATATCGATGACATGATGAAATGCTTGGAACGGGAGCCGGTAAATGAGGAAAGCGGAATTACTGTGTGGACGTTGAATTGTTATATAAAACGGATAAAGGTGGCATTTATCCGTGATAAAATTAACAAGGCAACGTCAAAAGAAGAACTTCTGGAAGTAGTAGGCTATGCAAAAAAGTTGATGTCAGAGGAATTTTGTGTTAGGATGAATCTAAAATATGACGATGAAAAAAGAAAATATTTTTGTTATGAACTGCCTATTTTGTGGGCAAAATATGAAAAGCAGCAGGGACAGGAAGCTTAGGGAGGTGTCGTGATGAAATTTGTGATTTTGGAAGATTATCCGGAAAGACTGGTGGGAATGACGGAACAGTTAAACGATATTTGCCCGGGATGCGAAGTGGAGATATTGTGTTATGATCCACAGAATGGTTATGGGGAAAAGATAGCGGAACTGAAAGAAAAATTGTCGTGTAATAAAATAACAATCGTGGATTATTGGAATCTGGAAGAGAAACTCGATGAACTATATAGTAATCTGGACACATTGTTCCTGTTTGATACCGATATTGATCGGGGGGCTGTTATTGAAGTGTTCGAGTATAGGATTAATGTGAGGTATGCGCTAAAAAAGAAAGACGAAGCAGAAAATCAAGCATACAGAATATGGTTTTATACGACTGTTGAGCACTTGAAACGTGCTATCGAGAGAACATTTGAAGAACATGTCATTGTGGCGGGACAGAGTGGTGCGTTACTTAGTCTGGAATTGGAAGGATGCCCTACCTTCGTTGAAGCATTAGGAATACATCAAGCCGTATAAATGCAGAAACTATATTATTATACTACAACAGATACAATGAGCAAAATTATGCAGAATGGTAATATATGGGCGACCAATCTGGATTATATGAATGATTCGCGGGAATATCTGAATGGAATCAGCGAAATAAGGGAACTGGTTACAAATTCTGATATTATAACTGACTGGTTTAAGTCAAAGCAGAGGCTGAAAGAGTATCAGGAATGTCCCATTCAGGAAATCTTTAGTAAGCAGAACGGGGAAGAGCAACAGAATATGTCGTCTCGATACACAATTTCTTTTTGCAGGAAGAAAGATTTGCTGAGCCAGTGGACTACATATGCGAAAGAATCGGGAGTCTGTTTGGAAATAGTATTTGAGCCAGACAAAGCCGGTGAGTATCTTTTGTATGAAAAGGACCAGAAGGATTCGAAAGGCAGGACGATTACCTTTGAAAGGGACTTGAAGGAAATATATTATTTTACAAAAGAGCGTAATGACGCGCAGAAGTATCAAGAGACAGCGGAAAAGATTTTATCAGATTTGTTCGGAGAAAATGCAGACAATTTAGACAGTGAGAGCTTGGTTGAAAGGTGGGCGCTGATCAGTATTTTTGTCAAACAGTATGACTTTTATCAGGAAGAAGAAATGCGGCTGGCTTTTGACACAATGACAATTAACAGTGAAACGGGAAAACAGCCGCGGATAGGCTATAGAACTGATAAGCATGTAATGAAGCCGTATTTGGATGTTCAGTGTAAAAATGGTTGGCCGATTACTTCTGTGATGGTTGGACCCGGAAATAATCAAGAGGTGGTTTATAAGAGTATTAAATTCTTTTTAGATCATGCGAAGATAATGTCAAGTGCGCTCGTTACGGAGGAACAGTGGAAGGAACAAATTAAGAATTATCTGTGCTATAGTAAAAAAATCTCTCCGTTTTGGAAGGAACTGGAGCAGGGCAAAACGGTTCCTGACAGAAGTATAAAAAGCTTGTACGGTAAGTGGCAGGCATTTTCACTGTCATCAAGGGAAGCAGTATTGACAGACATTGCTGAGACTATTAAACAGTCGAAATATTGCCCGGATTTTGAGAATTATTATCTTACGAGAAGCGGGATTATAGCAGAAAAGTCATCTATTCCTTATATTTATTAGCATTTTTAGAAAACTGTACTGATATTGGCATGTGTAATAAATTAAATATTGTTTTGATTTAAGCGTTAGATATCGGATGTAATTTGCAACTGATATTTAACGCTTCTTTCTCGCTCCCACTTGAAAAAACCACAAAATAAAGTTATCATGTAACTATGGTTTTGTAATTGAAAAAATGATAAAGGAAAGTATATTAGGTGATGAAAAAAATTCTGGTTGCCGGAAGGCCATACAGTAACGGCGGAGACTTCCTGATTTATGACAGAATTGTCAGGGTGTTGAAGAAAGCATATCCGGAGGCTTCCGTTGTATTAAACTTGGATAATGACGCACAGTTTCAGATTGAGAAGCTGAATGAATACGATGCAATCGTCACCGGCGGCGGCGGGGCGCAGTATGCGGAAGCCTATGTACGGACAAGCTTTTTCTATCAGCATATTGATGAGATTACGGTGCCAATTCACTATATGGGAACCGGATTGTACGGCGCGGACGGGGAAGATGCAACGCTTTACGAGTATCCGTATTCTGACGAGATGATTGCCTATTTTAACAAAGTGGTGGAACGGGGCGGACAGCTTGCCAGCAGAGACTGGACGGTAGATACCATTCTGCGGAACAGCGGCGTTAAGGGAGTGATTATGGCGGGCTGCCCGGCATGGTATCATCTTGAGCTGCTGGACAAGCCGGAAGACGATGCCGTCTTTCAAGGCGGTTTTGCAGGCAGGAAAGTGAAAACGATTGCAGTCTCGAACCATGGACTTACAAAGAACGCGCAGGATCACAATAAGAAGCTGTCCCAGATAGAAGATCTGATTAGCTTCCTGCAGGGAAGGTTTCCCGAGGCAAAGGTGCTTCTTACGTTTAATGACGGGTATATCACGAAATATTCCAAGAATTATAATTTGACATTAAAAGAATGGGCGGAGGAACATGGTGTCACATGCGTCGATTTGTCCGGCGATGCAGAGAAATTCAAGGAACTTGACAAAGTTGACATTCATGTCGGTTTTCGTGTGCATACGCATATTTATTGTGTCAGCAATATGATTCCGAGTCTTCTGATTGAGGAGGATATCAGAGGATACGGCATGAATGAGACATTATGCCTGCCGCATATCACGGCTTATGCACAGCACAGCAAGCCGGATGAGTTCGTGGCGAATCCGTATTTGACAGCGCAGCTTTCGGTCCTGTTAGAGCAGATGAAGACACAGGGGCGGATTGATTACGGCGATGTATTCCGGATGATCAGGAAGTGCTACCAGACCGGGATGAAGACATGGCTTGAGAATGTTTTGAAATAGAATGCTGAACTATAGATGCGATAGAAAGTAAATGACAGAGAGTAAGCGGAAAGAAAGGTATATACAACAATGCTGTTTAATTCCATAGATTATCTAATATTTCTTCCGATTGTCTTTGTGGTTTACTATGTGATTCCCCAAAAGGTAAGATATATCTGGCTTCTGCTTGCAAGCTATTGCTTCTATATGCGGTGGAACCCATGGTATGTCTTTTTGCTGTTTGGGTGTACGGTGACTACTTATATAGCGGCAAGACTGATTGAGCGCGACCGCCAACAACGGGGGAAGGGCGCTTCACATTGCAGGAGAACGGTTCTGATTATTTGTGTTCTGGTTCTGCTGAGTGTTTTGGGATATTTTAAATATTATGATTTCTTTCTGGGATATTTCAATAAAATGTTAGGTATCCTGCATATCAGCCCTGTCAGCAGAAGATTCAGCCTACTGCTTCCGGTAGGAATTTCTTTTTATATATTGCAGGCGCTGGGTTATGTTTTTGATGTTTATCGGGGTGAGACATACGCGGAGAAGAATTTCTTGAGATATGCGTTGTTTGTGTCCTTTTTTCCACAACTGGTTGCAGGACCGATTGAGCGGTCGAAGAATCTGCTGACACAGCTGGCGAAACCGGTCCGGTTGTCATGGCATGATTTCTGCAAAGGGCTTTTACTCATCGTATACGGGCTGTTTTGCAAGATGGTGATTGCCGACCGGATAGCGATCGTGGTAAATACGGTCTATGATGATAGTGCTTCTTATCCGGGCATGTATATTGCGTATGCGGCATTTCTGTTTTCTTTTCAGATTTATTGTGACTTTTATGGGTATTCCACAATTGCCAGAGGATCTTCGCTGTTATTCGGCATCAGGCTGACGGACAATTTCAATGCGCCATACTATTCGGGAAGCGTGAAAGAGTTCTGGAGAAGATGGCATATATCTTTGTCTTCGTGGTTTAGGGATTACCTGTATATTCCGCTGGGCGGAAATCGTAAAGGAGAGGCACGCAAGGAAGGAAATCTGCTGTTCGTATTCGGTGTGAGTGGATTGTGGCATGGCGCTTCCGTAAGTTTTATAGTCTGGGGATTTCTCAACGGTCTGTATCAGGTGCTGGGAGATGTTTATCATAGGCTGACAGGCAGGATGCGGAGGATTATGAATGGCAGGAACGGCAGATATGTTTACGGGATAGAGCAGGAGCATAATCAGAGTCGGGAGGCGGTTTTCAGCAGGCGGCTGCTGCGCGTCGTCATGACGTTTATCCTAATCGCATTCACATGGATCTTCTTTGCGGCAGACCAGATGAAAGCTGCGTTACAGTTGATGAGGCAGTTATTCAGTACATTCAACTGGGAAATCTTTCTGGACGGCTCCATATATAATCTTGGGGTGACAAGAGAGTATACCGGCGTCATGTTTCTGGGAATTGCTGCGCTGATGGCGGTTGATTATCTGAAATATAAAGGGAAGGATGTTGCAGAGCTTGTACTAAGACAAGGAGCATGGTTTCAAATATTGTGTTTTGTCAGTCTGACAGCCGCATGTATGCTGTTTGGATGCTACGGGGAAATATATGATACACAGCAGTTTATTTACTTCCAATTCTAATCGAATCAAAGTATATTTAAAAAGAGTGGCGGTTGTCGGAGCGGCGCTTATTTCGTTATTTGCAGTTCTCGGGATATTTGATGAACTGTATGTCAAAGAAGACAACTGGACAAGAATTTTGTGGCATAATTATTATAAAACTGAGAATATTGACAATGTTTTTCTAGGCTCATCGCATGTGCACTGCGATATTGATCCCTTTATCCTTGATGAGATGAACGGCATGGACAATTTCAATATGTCGATACCGTTTATGCGGCTTAACGGCGCATATTATGTATTAAAAGAAATGACAGGTGACCATGATCTGAAGAATGTATATCTGGAGTTGTACTATTATCCATCAACGGGGGAGCAGGGAGACGTCATGTCCGATACCAGCCTGCAATGGAACTGGTATATTACGGATCATATGCGGTTTTCAGTCAACAAGATGCAGTTTGTTGCTTCTATATGCGGTAAAGATAAGTATCTGGATACATTTTTTCCTTTTATCAGATACAGAGAGCATGTGTTTGATACGCCGTATATTGCGGAGCAGCTTGCGCTGAAAACATCTGATGACTATAGAAATTTCAGACTTCGGTATGAGAATGACAAAGGGGAACCTACGCTGGAGTACCGTGACAAGGGATATCACTACAATCTGGGAGTGATGCCGGAAGAGACGCTCGCCTATCCGCAGCAGATTGATTTGCAGGCAGATGGCGTGATACCCGGCAATACGGAAGCATACCTGCGGAAAATCATCGTGTATTGTCAGGAGAAAAATATCGGTATCACTTTATTTGTTAATCCGATTTATGAGACGCAGATGCTATCGACCATAGAATATGATTCTTACCATCGGCAGGTACAGGCAATTGCCAATGAATACGGTGTGCCTTTTTATGACTTTAATCTGTGCAAATCGGAATATCTGGATATTATGCATAGGGAAAATTTTGCGGATGCCGGGCACTTGAACAGTGTGGGAGCGGAATTGTTTACACCGTTTTTGTGGCAGGTATTGTCCGGAGACGCCACGGCAAACCGTGAATATTTCTGTGAATCTTATGAACAAAAGATTATGTTGGATGCTCCGGAAACATACGGGTTGTATTATACTTACGAAGGGGATATGCGGGAATACACGATTGCGTCGAACCGGGAGACGGAAATAGAGTATAAAGTGACCATATTGCCGGAGGAGGGAGAGGAACGGATTGTGCAGGATTTTTCCGTAAACAAAGAATTTGAACTGCGGAATGATGAGCATGGTATGCTGACGATTGTTTCAAAGCTTAAGGAGCAGCCGGAGACACAGCATACGTTAGAGATAAAATATTAGATTTTTGAACATTAAAACAACGGCAGAAGTGTATTTTAGGATAAAATGTGATAGTATGATAAGAAGACGAGGTAACGTATTATGAAATTTCTGGTAGTAATCCCTGCAAGGGGCGGTTCTAAAGGAATCCCCATGAAAAATATATACCCGGTGAACGGGAAACCGCTGCTGACCTATTCGCTGGAAATGATGCGCGAGGTAGTATTTGACGGAGACGTGGTGGTGAGCACCGATTCGGAGCAGATTAAAGAGGTGGCGCTTCGCACGCCGGGGATTGATGTGGTGGACAGACCGCAGGACATATCCGGAGATAAGGCGAGCACAGAGTCGGCGTTGATACATGCGCTTCATGTGATGGAAGAGCAAAAAGGGTGTACTTACGACGCCGTAGTGACGCTGCAGGCGACGTCTCCTCTGCGGAAAGCAGGCACGGTCAAAGCATGTTTTGAGAAATACGAAGCGGACAGGGAGAAATATGATGCGCTTCTGACGCTGACGGAGACCAGAACCGATTACTGGATTAAGGAAGGCGGAGATCATTATCGCAGATTATATCCCGATGCGCCCAGAAGAAGGCAGGACAGAGACCCGATTTATATCGAGAACAGTGCGGTTTATATTACGGACAGGCAGTCGCTATTGGAAACAAATTCCGTTCTGGGACATTGTGTGAACGGCTATGTGATTCCGGAGAGAGAAGGAGTAGACATTAACGAACCGATTGATATCCTGCTGGCGGAAGAGCTGATTAGAAATGGAGGAGAAAATGAGAACAATCACGATTGAGAACAGAGTCATCGGCGAAGGACAGCCGGCGTTTATTATTGCGGAGGGCTGCGATAACCATATGGGTAATATGGACGCGGCGAAAGAAATGTGCCGGCAGGCGAAACTGGCGGGAGCGGACTGCATCAAGTTCCAGCATCATCTTCCTGACGAAGAGATGTTAAAAGACGTGCCGATGTCATCTAACTTTGATATTCCGTTATATGATTTCCTGAAGCTGCACGCACTGACGCTTGACCAGCATGTTGAGTTGATGAATTACTGTAAGGAAATCGGCATTATGTATCTGTGTACGCCTTTCAGCCTGAAGGCGGCATACGAGTTAAATGAAATCGGCGTATCGGCGTTTAAGATTGGTTCCGGAGAAATGACGGATGTGCCGACGCTACAGGCGATTGCCAAGTTAGGCAAGCCGATGATCGTATCAACCGGCATGTGTACTATGGATGAAATAAAGAGAACTTATGATGCGCTTGCGGAAACAGGAGTGGAGTTTGCGTTTACGAATTGTTTATCCGAATATCCGCCCAAATATGAAGATGTGAATCTGGGTGTGATTGCGAAGATGAAGGAAGCTTTTCCGAAGGCTGTTATCGGTCATTCGGATCACACGCCGGATTTATATACTTGTTATGCGGCGGCGGCTTTGGGCGCGTCGATTATCGAGAAGCATGTTATCTTAAGCAAGCAGACGCCGGGACCGGATCAGACAGTCTCCATTGATTTTGAAGACTTATATCGTCTGGTGGACGGAATACGTAAGATTGAACTGGCGTCCGGCAGTGAGAAATGCGTTCATAAGGATGAGGATTCCATTCGCTCATGGGCATTTAGAAGTATTGTTTCTTTGCGCGAGATTAAAGCGGGTGAAGTGATTGCGCAGGATATGATCTGGTCCAAACGTCCGGGCACGGGTATTCCCTCACACCGTATGGCGGAAGTAATCGGCAGGAAAGCGGTCAGAGACATTAAAGAAAATGTGCTGTTAAAGTGGGAAGACTTAGAGGCATAATTCAGGGACATAGTTTTAAGACTCATATTATTAAGAGAGGAAATGCATAAGCCGAAGTTGATTCGGTAAGTGTAATGACAGACAGAACATGAAAAAAATTATGATCATCACCGGGTCCAGAGGAGAGTGGGGCTATATCCGTCCGATTCTGCGCCTGATTGAGAAGCGGGAGGATGTGGAAGCGGTACTGGTTGTTACGAATATGCATCTGCTTCCGGCATACGGTAATTCATACAAGGAAATTGAAAACGACGGTTTCCGTATTGACTACAAGGTGCACATGTCGCTGGACGGTTACAGTCATGTGACGCAGGCGAAATCACTGGGTATCTTTTTATCGTCCATGCCGGACATTATCGAGAATGAGAAACCGGACTGGATTCTTCTGGCGGGCGACCGGGGTGAACAGCTTATGGGCGCCATTGCCGGGGCGTATACTTACACGCCTGTTGCGCATATTCAGGCGGGAGAAGTCTCCGGCAATATCGATAATATGACCCGCCATGCCATCGGCAAACTGGTTCATATGCATTTTGCTTCTAATCAGGATGCGGCCGACCGGTTGATTAAACTCGGCGAAGAAGCGTTCCGCGTACATAATGTGGGAGCGCCGCAGATAGACGAGATGGTTTCCGCTCAGTATACGGAACTGGCAGAGATAGAGGATAAACTATGCGTGCATTTACAGGGCGGTTATCTGCTGGGCGTGATGCACCCGGTTACGGAAGAAGCAGATAAGGCGGAAATGCAGGCGGAAATTTTTATTAAGGCATTGAACAACTTTCCCTATCCCAAAGTCATTATTCTACCGAATAACGATGCGGGTTCTAACGGAGTTAAGTATGCGATTCAGGAGCACCGTGAAGGCGAATACTATATGTATGCCAATCTGAAAAGAGAAGATTACCTCGGACTGCTTAAGAATGCCAAATGTGTAGTGGGAAATTCCAGTTCCGGGCTGCTTGAGGCGCCCACCTTCAAAGTGCCGGCAGTCAATATCGGAAGGAGACAGAATCTGCGATTCCGGGGGATCAATGTGATTGACGTTCCGTTTGAACTTGATAAAGTGACGGCGGCTATTGAGAAAGCGGTCAGCGAAGAGTTCCGGGCATATCTTGACAGAGAATGTGTGAATCCGTATGGCGACGGGCATTCGTCCGAGAGGATACTGGATTTGCTGGTGAACACACCGATTGACCAGAAGCTGCTTGTGAAGCAGTTAACATATTAGGACATTACGACTGTGATTGTGTGGTGAGAGCAACGGTACGGACAAGGCAGATGCTATACGGATGTCTTGAAGGTATTTCTGTATAAGGTGATTCCATGCGATATTACAGAAGATGTTGAATAACAGAAAGGCGGTGCCGCGCGAAATGGAATTAGAACGTTACTGTGTGAAAGAGCAATATACAATCAAGGAAGTATTGGAGCAGTTTGAAAGTTACAATAACAGGGTGGCGATTGTGACGAGCGATTCCGATAAGGTGATCGGCGTTGTGAGTCAGGGAGATATTCTGCGGGCATTATCCGCAGGGCAGAATTTGTATACGCCGGTCAAGCAGATTATCAAGAATTCATTTCTGCATTTGTATGAGAAAGATTTGGAAAAGGCGTATCCAATATTTAAGAAAAAGAGAATCAGTCTGCTGCCGGTTATCGACCACAGCAACAAACTGATAGATTTTATTACGATTGACGATATCTATGAATATTTGGAGAATAGATAAAGGAATGGAGAAACTCAATAAAAGCATATTAAGTAAATACGAGGTCAGCGCGCTTGGAATATCGGTGTTTACGCTGCTGCCGACATATGGCGTATTGGTATTTCAAGTGATTAAGGATTTTAAGGCAGGGGAGACGAATAACTTCCGGATTTATTTCGTGACGGGGTTTGTTTTCCTTGCATTTCTTCTTTTGTCTACGCTTGTATGCATAAGGTATGCGAAAGAAAAAGCGGTTTCCAAAGTGCTTTTGTATGGTACGGGTATCATGCTGTTTGCATTGCACCTTTTTCTGCTGGCGAAATGTTATCTGAATTCTTCAACCGTATATCCCGGTCTGAGCGGCGAGTGGTTTCCTTGGCACGGGAGAAGTGACTGGAAGGTGTTTTGCCTGATGCTTGGAATAAGCGCTGTCGGTATTGTCATATTTATGTGGGCGGGAAAGCAGCAAAAGATTGTAGAGATACTTCGCTATCCGGCTTATTTGCTGGCTTCGGCTATTGCGGGATTTTCTATGTATGCTCCTAACTGGACGGCGAATGATAGAATGCATGGGAGCGCCTATTATGTATCGGTTTACAATGCGCTGATGAACGAACCGTATACTTACAGTAACCAGAGTATTTATGGGCATTATGCGATACTTTTAAAATATCCGGTCAAGTGGCTGGGAGGAGACTACAAGGCTTTTAATATTGTGATAGCGGTGGTTGGCGGGTTAAGCCTGTTCTTCGTTGCGCTCGCCTTGGATTTGTGTATCAGGAACCATTTTGTCTCTATGATTGCGGTGTGGTCGGTGCCGGTCATGTTTTTGTATTATCCGCTCAACCATTGGCAGATGTTTCCGCACAGAGTTCTCTTTGCGGGAATAGAATTATATATGCTTACAGCACTCTTTTATAAGAAAAAGGCTGTAATTAAGCTGATCGGCTATGTCGTCTGCTGTTTCTCGCTGCTCTGGAATGTGGAGACGGGCGTCGTCTGTCTTGGCGTGTGGGCTGTGGCATGTATCGTGTATGAGGAGTTCTATGTAAGAGCAGAGTGGGATTGGAAGTATTTTGGCAAAAGCATCCTACGGAACGTGATGTATTCGGTCTTCACGATAGTGGGACTGATCGGGATTTTTAATGCGTATAATATGCTTCTCGGCGAGCCTTTTCACGGTTTGCGGTTCCTGCTGTTTCCGATGGCTTCATGGGATATGCCGGAGAAAATATTGGTTCAGGCGGCTGAACAAGCGGTGCCGGTGACGGCAGGCATGGCAGCTTCAGTGGTGACGGCGTCGACGTCATGGGGTGGCGGATTTGTCACAGGGCTGTCCATATGGTTCCCTGTTCAGATCAGTTACTGGTATTTGGTTTTCTTTCTCATGGGGCTTGCAGTGATTTTGTATGTCGTGAGACGGGTATTCCACCGGGCGCAGACGAATGATTATCTCATGGGAATTGCGGCGGTTTTGGCGTTTGGACATTTGACGTATTTTGTCAACAGACCTTGCTTTGATTATTTGTCCATTGCTTTTTTTGAAGCGGTTTTCATTATGGCAGTTATAGCGGACAGGCAGTGGGACCGGACGGGCGGACTTGCTTACGGGGAGAGAGGGATGCAGTTTTTCTTTGTTGCGCTTTTGTCGGTTTTGTCGGTTCTTACCTTGTGGCAGACTTATTTTCGCGTAGCCGGCAGGGTAGAAGACGGATATTATGATATGGCAGAGTTTCATGCGATCACAGAAGAAGTTGCGAAAGTGGTTCCAAAAGACACCTATGCCGTCGGGATGGGGATACAGGAGATTTATGCTGAACTTGGCTGGGATACGCAGAGTCATGTAACGGATTTTACGTCGATTGATTGTACGGGAGGCGATTCTCTGGCAACATTTGTTGTGGAAACGGCGCAGCAAGAGGAATGTGTGATTTGTTTCCGAAGCAAAAAAACAGAACAAAGAAAAACAGCGTATGATTATATGAGAAATTACGGGTTTGCGGATGAAGCGGTTACAGTCAAAGCTTTCTGGGATCTGGATATAGATGAGGACTGGTATTGGAGTATTTATTATCTGGAAGTGGATACAAGTATAGAAAATAATCAGGTAGAGCATTATGGAGCGTTAATCAGATGAAATCAAATGATTTTTTCCCGAGAATTGAATCGAAGCAGAAGTGGGCTTTTGCGTCCTGTGTGCTTATCATGCTGGTGACGCATTTATACATGTTTACCAATAAGCTTCCGAACCATGATGACGTCAACAGACTACTGGTGGGAGATACGGACGAGGTGAAGATACAGCACGGAAGATGGGCAGGGGTCATTTTTGACCGCATAAGCGGCAATTCCGTCAGTATTCCGTATGTGATGGGCGTACTGTCGATTCTGGCGTTTGCCGCAACGGCTGTCGTATTGGTGGCGCTGTTTCGTATAGAGCATAAGCTGTCGATTGCGCTTTTGTGCGGTCTGCTGTGTACCTTTCCGGTTTCAGCGAACATTTTCCTATATGGGTATATTGCCGACGCGTATTTTATCAGTATGTTTCTGGCGGCATGGGGAGTATGGCTGCTGACGCGGGAGAAACTTGCGGGGGACATCTGCGGTGTTATGCTGCTGACGTTGTCGTGCGGCTGTTATCAGGCGTTTTGGTGTATGGGAATCGCCTTGTTATTCTTATATTATTTCATGGATTTCGTGAATGTTAAGAATGAGTGGAAAGCTTATGCCGTCAGAGTAGCGAAATGTCTCGGCTGGACGGCGGCGTCTTTAATGTTATATCTGATTGTCAATAAAATTGTGCAGACTGCCACAGGCTATGGCGCGACGGATTATCAGGGATTGTCTGCAATGGGACAATTCGGCGGTGTGCGGGTTTTTATCAAAATCGTCGTGTACGCATATTATGAGTTTGTGCAGTTCTTTTATCTGAAAGGCGGATTTACGGGTTCGCATCTGTTGATTGCAGTCAATGCTGTCTTAACGATGCTTGTTATCTTTATGGTGATTCGCAGAGCAAAAGAGCATAAGCGTTCCGTTTGGTATTGGGTGGTTCTTGTCTTGTTTGCCGGACTGATTCCTATGGCGTTCAATCTGATTTCGGTGGTCAGTATGAACCAGACGCATGTCCTGATGCAATATACATTCCTTATGCCGTATATTATGTGCCTTGCGCTGGCGGATGAATGTATGGGAAAAGTCATGAAACAAGAAACGTTCTCCGAATCGTCTGCGGCGCAGGACGGTGCAAAAAGTACGGTCGTCAACAGAGCGATATGTCCGGCGGCCTGCGTACTATTGTTTTTTGTTGCATATAGCGGGTTTCTTACGGACAATGCGATTTATTTCAGGCAGCAGTTGAACTATGAGGCAACCTACTCGTATACGGTCAGGCTGTTGTCAAGAATCGAAACGATGGAGGGGTATGAGCCTTCGATTCCGGTAGCATTTATCAATGAGACTCCGCAATATAATGATCATATCACGATTATGGCGGAGAATTATCCGGAAGATATGGAATATTTTAATTATCTTAGCGGTATGGCAGGTACGGAACCGCGCACTTTTGTAAAAAGAGCCAATGACATTGCTGATTTCTGTAAATATTATCACGGATATGATTTGAAACTTTATGATATGACAATGCTGTCAGAATTAGCCGAGACGAAGGAATTTCAAGAAATGCCAACATATCCGCAGGATGGTGGTATGAGGTATATTGACGGGGCGCTTGTGATTAAGGTGCCGGATGCCAAATAGAAACAGGCGGTATGAATATACGAGTGAAATATGAATATGCGAGTGGAATAAGAGGAATGGAATTGCGAAGCGGCAAGAAACAATGATGAGGAGTCGGATTTATGTCGAAAATCAGTTTGTTGGACTGCACCCTGCGGGATGGCGGTTATCTGAATGACTGGGAGTTCGGTCATGACAATATTGTGAATATTTTTGAACGTCTGGTCAGTGCGGAACTTGATATCATTGAGGTCGGTTTTATCAATGAATCGAGGGAGTATGATGCGGACCGTACGATTTTTCCTGACGCCGTATCCGTAAACAGGACTTACGCAGGGTTGTCGAAAGGACAGTCTATGATCGTCGGCATGATCGATTACGGGACGTGTGGTATCGAGCGGATGATTCCGGCGGCAGAGAGCTTTATGGACGGCATCCGTGTTATCTTTAAGAAGGAAAAGAAAGAAGGCGCCATTGCGTTTTGCAGGCAGATTAAAGAGTTGGGGTACAATGTCTTTGCACAGGCAGTTTCCATTACCAGCTATAACGATGAGGAGTTAATGGACCTCATACGTCTGGTAAATGATTTGGAGCCCTATGCCTTTTCTCTGGTGGACACCTATGGTCTTTTGCATAAGAACCAGTTAATGCATTATTTTGAGTTTGCGGATCAGCATATGAAAACGAATATCGGGCTGGGATATCATTCCCATAATAACTTCCAGCTTGCCTATGCAAACTGTATCGAAGTAATGGAATTGCCGCATATTAAACGGAGAGTAGTCATTGACGGAACACTGTACGGGATGGGTAAGAGCGCGGGAAACGCGCCGCTCGAGCTGCTTGCGACATACATGAATGACAACCTTGGCAGGCATTATCATTGCAGCCAGCTTCTTGAAGCGATCGACGTAACGATGCTGGAATTATATAAGCAGATTCCGTGGGGATATTCTTTCAAATTCTTCTTGTCGGCATCCAAAGACTGCCATCCTAATTACGTTACATATTTGATGGATAAGAAGAAACTTTCCGTCAAATCGATTAACGAGATATTGGATAAACTGGAAGATTCCAAGAAACTCTTATATGACGGGCAATATATTGAACGGCTCTATGTAGAATACCAGAAGCATGAGTGCGACGATGAAAAGGACAGAGTACATTTAAGAAACTGGCTGGGAGGCAGGGAGATCCTACTGCTTGCACCGGGTAAGAATGTTGTGGAGCAGAGCGGTAAAATTATGGACTATCTGTCCGCGAAAGGCACAGAAAATGTGGTGAAGATCGCAATTAATTTTGTACCGATTGATATTCCGGTGGACGCTGTATTTATCAGCAATGCGAAAAGATATGTGCCATTGTCAACCAAACTTAGCCAGAGTGGCGGGAAGCTGACGACGCTCGCCACGTCCAATGTGACAAAGGCATCAGGAGCCTTTGACTATGTATTTAATTATAGCGCGCTTCTGGATGAGCAGGCACTGATTGTAGATAATCCGATGATTATGTTTCTGAAATTGTTACGCGAGGCTAACGTATTGCATGTGGCACTTGCAGGCTTTGACGGATATGTGAAAGCGGCAGCGCCCAATTATGTGAATCCGAATATGGATTATTCCTTCAGCCGCGAGAAAGCGCAGGAGATTAACAGCGATGTGATAAGCAGTGTGAAACGGCTGGGAGAGCTGGAGTTTACCATGGAATACATTACAGATACGCTGTATGGATAGAGAGATTAGAACGGCAAGTAAAGAACATGGAATATAAATGACTGCGGGTGTCGTTTGAGGACAAGCCGCAGGGAAAGGTACGGTTGAAAGATGAAAATTAAAGTATCAAATTATATAGCACAGTTTTTGGCAGAGCATGGTGTGACAGATGTGTTTACCATTACCGGTGGCGGCGCGATGCATTTGAATGACGCAATCGGGCATCACGAATCGCTGCATTGTACTTATAATCATCACGAACAGGCGTGTGCCATTGCTGCCGAAGGATATGCAAGATTGACAGGGCATGTGGCGGCGGTCTGTGTGACTTCCGGTCCCGGCGGCACGAATGCCATTACCGGGGTGCTGGGAGGATGGCAGGATTCGATTCCGATGTTTGTCCTTTCCGGACAGGTGAAAAGAGAAACCACCACATGGTCTACATCTGTGCCGCTCAGACAGCTCGGCGATCAGGAATTCCAGATTGTGGACTGTGTGAAAGGCATGACAAAATATGCCCATATGATTACGGAACCGACAGAAATCAGATATCATTTGGAAAAGGCGTGGTATCTGTGCAATCACGGCAGAAAAGGTCCTGTATGGCTGGATATTCCACTGGACGTACAGGCAGCAGTTGTGGAAGAGAGAGAGCTGGATGGCTTTTCGGCAGCAGAAGAGACGGCTGATACAATGTATGGCAGTGAAATGTTGGATGTCTGTGAGAATCCGTTTTATGACAGACGCTTGACAGAACAGATTGTAGAGAAGATTAAAAAGGCGGAGAGACCGGTGGTTCTGGCTGGAACCGGAGTGCGGCTGTCAGGAGCCTATGAGAAATTTTTAGAGTGTATCGATTCTCTGCAGATTCCGGTAGTGACTGCGTGGAATGCCCATGACCTGCTGTGGGACGAGCATCCCCTTTATTGCGGAAGACCGGGCAGTGTGGGTACAAGGGGCGGCAATTTCGTAGTCCAGAACAGCGATGTACTGCTGGTGCTCGGATGCCGGCTGAATATTCGCCAAATCAGTTATAATTATAAAGAGTTTGCTAAGAATGCATATAAAATTGTAGTAGACATTGATGAAGCGGAATTGAATAAACCGACAGTCAGTGTAGACATGAAAGTCCACGCAGATGTGGCTGATATGATGACTGACATTGCTGTCAGAAATTTGGATGCAGGAGATCATGCAAAATGGCTGCAATGGTGCAAGGAAATTAATGAGAGATATCCGGCAGCATTGCCATCATACTTTGAGAAAAAAATGCCGATGAATCCGTATGCATTCATTCATGAATTTTCCGGAAGCCTCGCAGAAGGCGACAAAGTGATCTGCGGTAACGGCAGTGCCTGTGTCATTACTTTTCAGGCGATGCAGGTGAAGAAGTCGCAGCGCCTGTTTACCAACTCCGGCTGTGCGGCGATGGGGTACGGATTTCCGGCGGCAATCGGCTGTGCCGTGGCGGAGCAGGGAGGAAGAGTTATCTGCATAGACGGTGACGGCAGTTTCCAGATGAACATTCAGGAATTGCAGACGGTAGTATATAATAAGCTGAATCTCAAGATTTTCATCATAAATAATAACGGGTATCATTCCATCAGACAGACGCAGACGAATCTGTTCGAGCCGCCGCTAGTGGGCGTCTGTGACGGAAACGGGCTGAGTTTTCCGAGTATGGAAAGAATTGCGTATGCGTATGATATTCCTTATGTAAAGATTGATGCGCTTACGGATATTTCCGTGAAGATGCACGAAGTATTAGATGTGGACGGACCAGTCTTGTGCGAAGTAGTGGTTGACCCGCAGCAGAACTTTGAGCCGAAGCTTTCTTCTAAAGTGCTGCCGGATGGAAGGATTGTGTCGCCGGAGATTGACGACATGTACCCGTTTCTGCCGAGAGAGGAATATGAGGGGAATAAGCTGGTTTGATGGATGCTTTGGCAATATTACAAGAAACGTTGAACTATGTTGTTCTACACAGACTCTTTGAAAAAAGAGTCTTTTTTAATGCTTTCTAATACTGATTGTGTTATACTAATTCATGATTGAGTGCGGTCAGGCACATATTCATATGAGGGAGATACAACATGCAGGTAGTAGTCTTAGCAGGCGGACAGAGAAGTACGATCAGTAACGAGCAGGAAGGAATTCCGAAGCCGATGGCGGAGATTGGCGGGAAACCGATGCTCTGGCATATTATGAAGAGCTTTTCTGCATACGGACTGAATGAATTTATTATTTGCGGCGGATATAAGGTAGATATGATCAAAGAATATTTCATGGACTATTATATCTATCAGTCTGATATTACGGTAGATCTTAAGACGAATACGGTTGAGATACATAGAAACCGCACGGAAGACTGGAAGGTCACGGTGGTGGATACAGGGCTGTACTCTTCGACCGGACAGCGCGTTGCACGGATTAAAGAGTATATTGACGGCGACACATTCATCGTTGCGTCCGGCGACTGTCTTTTTGACATTGATGTGAATAGGATGATTGCATACCACGGCGAGCAGGGAAAGACTGCAACCATGGCAGTAGCCAGACCGACCGGACGTAATGAGGCGCTGGACATTGATGAAGCCGGGTTGATCAAGAAGATACAGAGGAATGACCCGGTAAATGAAGCGTGGACGAATGCATGGCTGTATGTACTGGATAAGAAGGTTTTCGACAGTCTGCAGGGAGATTATGCGTTAGAAAATCTGCTGACAGATAATCTGGCAGGAAAAGGACAGTTAATAACGTATAAGCATCACGGATTCTGGACGCCGGTGGAGACATACCGCGACAGGGTAAATATGGAGAATCTCTGGAATGCGGGAATTGCACCGTGGGCAAAATAGAATGAATAGATATGCCGCAAACACCGTGAGGAATTTGGGGTATGGAAGTATATCAAAGAAGGACAGTCGTGAATGATATGAAAGTAGTGATTTTAGCGGGCGGCAAGGGAAGCAGAATCAGTGAGGAATCGGTGTTAAAACCGAAACCGATGGTTGAGATAGGTGATAAGCCGATTTTATGGCATATC
>VSOA01000390.1 GCA_009774585.1 Lachnospiraceae bacterium | reverse complement strand
AGAAGAACGCGAAGAAGATAAGGTGTATAGAGTTAATTTATTGCCGGAAAGATATCTTCGACAAACTGAACTTGAAGAGTTGACATTTTCTGAATTACAAGCTTTTAGAAAGAAACTTGAAGCGGATTTAAGTAAAATGTTTGGAGGAAATATAGATGCTTAATGGAAAAATACAGGATTTTTTCGAGATTGGAAGTGGCAATAGTGGCTTGACTGAAAAGATTATATATCTTAATCAACCTAAAAGTAAAAAAACAACGGTGAAAGTTTTTTCAGCATCAACGAAGGAGAGTACATCAATGGCTTGTGTTGATGAGAGGGCTTTATTGAATAAAGGCAATAAATTGGTAAAATTGAAGATATATAAGGGAGAAGGCATTATTATATCCCGTAAAGGTAAAGCGGGAAATCTGCTATATGTTGATGAAGAAAAATATACATTGAATGATGATGCATATACTCTTCGTGTAAAAAGTAAGTATGTAAAAGATATTAGTTTAAAATATGTTCTGTATACTATGCGGAAATGGACTGAGTTGTGTGTTATATCAGATAAAGGAGGAAACCGTACATTTAACAAGACGTTATTTGAGAAAATGGAGATGGATTTACCCGGAATAGACCAACAAGAGCAAGTAGTTGAAGAGTATGAAAAGTTGGAAAAAATTTATTTCTATTTGCAGCAAAAAAAGAAAGAATTACATAAGACGATGTCAAAGATAGTAAAAGTAAACGGTGAAATTTACAAAGTAAAAGATATATTTGATGTATCAGCCGGTAAAAGGATAAAGGAAGAGGAGGTATATCTCCATAAGGGTAATTTTCCATGTGCGACGGCGCAAACAAGCAATAATGGAATCACATGGTATGCAGATAAAAGTTGGCTTGAAACAATTGGTAAAAAGCATATTATAACTGTGCCATGTATTACATGGACAAAAGATGGTGCAAAAACGGGGACTATGTTTTATAGAGACTATCCATTTTATGCAAATGACCATTGTGGAATATTAATTCCTAAACGGGAATTTGAAGATGCTATATACATGAAATGGTTTGTTTTTTCGCAAAAGTATAATATTCTTCAGGCTGTGACTGCCAGAACTGGACAAACAATGTTATACAAGGAGCAAATGAAAAATGTTACATTTCAATTGCCGTCATATAAAAAGCAAGTAGAAATCGCTAAAGAATATGAAAGGTTGGATGAAATAAATACGGAAATCAAAACGGCAATGGAAAAAATTGAAAAAGTTCTACATAGGTTTCCTTGAAGATATAGACTCAAATGATTTCCCAATAAAACATATTGTCAAAAAAATATCAATGTGGTATGATGACACCGTATTGTATCTCGTATGAGAATAATAACAGGAGGATTTGTACCATGAAAAATGAAAAGACTTATGAACTGGTGCTCACGGCACTGTTCACCGCCATAATCGTGATTATGGCATTCACTCCGCTGGGATATATCCCGCTTGTAGTCATCAATGCGACGATTATCCATATCCCGGTTATCCTTGGAGCGCTATTTCTTGGACCGAAGAAAGGTGCATTTTTGGGATTCGTATTTGGTTTAACCAGCTTCATCAACAACACATTTAAGGCAGCTACGGCATCGGCGTTCGTGTTCTCGCCGGTCTTAGCGTACAACGTAGTCGGCGCTTCAGGTATCTTTAAGAGCTTATATATCTGTTTTGTGCCGAGAATTTTAGTCGGTGTTGTTCCTTATTTTATTTATGTTCTGATTCGCAGGGCTCTTAAGAGCGAACAGAAAACAGGACCGATTGTTGTGAATGCATTGGCATCTTTGATTCTTTTTATTTCCGTCAGGGCATTTTTAATACGACTGCTTCCGGAGACATTGAGTGCGCTTGTCTGCACATTGATCGGTCTGGCGGCAGGTATCGTGCTTATGGTAGTGCTTACGATAAGCAGCAGTAAGAAAGGCTCTACTAATATTGCGCTTGCATATGCGGGACTGGCAGGTGCGTTCACCAATACGTTGTTTGTCATGAGCGGTATTTTTATCTTATATAAGGACGCATACGCGCAGGCGGTCGGCGTGGCAGGCGAGGCTGTGCTTGACGTTATCATGGGAGTCGTGACTTTCAACGGTATCGTGGAGGCAGTTGTGGCTGCAATCATTGTGGCAGGTGTCGGATTCGCGCTGACGAGAGTAAAACCCATTTATTCTAAGTCGGAACAGATGATGGATATGGGAAAGAAAGCCGCTAAAATATAATGAATAATGATATGAGTGGCAGAAAATATTTGTGGGAATATTTGAAGACGATTCGAAAAGAATCAGATAGTTATAAATAAAGAGAACAATACACTGTGATGTAAAGAGCAGACCGGTCGATGGCAAAATGCGGTTGACCGGTTTGCCAATAGGGAGGAATCAAAAGTGCAGAGAAAGATGCTATACAGCCGACTGAATGGACTCCTCGGATAGGATTCGCATATACCTTTACGGAATATAGAGTCCATAGGAAACATGTAAACAGAATCGGAACAGAAGGCAGGGAATAAATATGATTTTAGCAATTGACATCGGGAATACGAATATTGTAATCGGCTGCATTGAGGGAGAAAAAGTATGCTTTGTGGAGCGTGTGTCCACGAATCTGTCCAACACGGAGTTAGAGTATGTGGTGGAATTTCGTACATTGTTTGAACTTTATCATATAGGAACCGAAGAGATTACGGGCAGTATCATCTCTTCCGTAGTGCCGCCGATCAATAATAT
>VSOA01000389.1 GCA_009774585.1 Lachnospiraceae bacterium | reverse complement strand
TTATTTGTTCTCCAAAGTTCCGTTTTTCGGATCAGCGAAAAACTCCTCAATGGAGAACAGGGCCATGCCCTAACAAAAAGAAAGACAGCATTTTCTTCAAATGCTGTCTTTCCGTATGTATATTTTATGATGTACTTGTCTGTTCTGTAAAGATCAGGATCACGTTCAGATTCCATGTTCAAGACGTTCCCGATATCCCGGTGCATTTTTGATTTCAAATTTGTTGTTGAACATCTCATACTCCGCATCCGGCAGTATATCCTGAATCTGCTCTTCCACATTGGTCTTATAAACGACACCGCACGCTACGGAAGGCGCCAGAATCGCGTCTTCATAATTCAGACACGCTTCTTGTACATTCGCGCAGTACGCCTCTGCTTCTCCGTCTTCCGCCATCGGAATCAGCGTAATAAATACGTCTCCGTCCACACGTCCGATAATATAATCCGGTTTTGCTTCCTTCTTCAAAATATCCGCAATGGTCTTAATCAGTCTGTCGCTCTCTTCATCACCGAAGTGATCGTTGACGAACTTCCAATCATTAATATTGACATTTACCACAGCCACCGGAACTACCTCGGAACGATCTATCACCTCCATACGCTCCTCGAAATAATGCTTATGATAAACACCGGTAAGCACGTCCTCTTTTTCACCTTTGGCAGTCTGCACATGCTTCACGCCGACTTTTTCCTCCAGTTCATCCATGTAAATGGCAGATTCCATGTGAAGATATGCTTCTTCTCCCCATTGCGAAAGCATACTGGCAAACCCGTCTAACATCTTTTCTACCGATTCACGCTTATCCGACGGCACCTTGTCCGTCTCTGCATACAAATGTGCAATCGTTCTCCCGTAAACCCTTACTTTACGTCCCGGCTCTCCCACTACATCCGGCGTAAACCTAGCAAAGCCGCCGACTGAAACTACTTTCTCGCCATGTCTCTCCGTAATCAGTATCGCTACGTCCGCCACGGCGCAAAGCGCCTTGCAGTATTCCGTCAGCGTATCAAGAGAAAACAAATTATCAAGCGCATAATTTCTGATGTTTGCCTTGATTCTCTTCTCAAAAGGAATTGCCTTATAATCCATGATCGTATCCTCTCTTATTTCAATACATTTTTGTTCTGCTTTACTAACAGTTCAAAGAAATCTTCCACCGGCATAGGCTTCGCATAATAATATCCCTGCACCTGATCGCAGCCGATACTCTTTAACAATTCTACCTGTTCACGCGTCTCCACCCCTTCGGCGAGAAGACCAAGACCCAGTTTATTCGCCATGGAGACCACCTGTTCAAGTATCAGTCTCCCCTTGTCAGACACCATCATATTTTCAATAAACTTTTTATCCAGTTTAATCACGTCGAACGGTGTCTCAAGAAGAATATTTAAGGAGGAATAACCGCTTCCGAAATCATCCATCAGCAGCGTATATCCTTCCTCTTTCAACTGGAATGCTTTCATACTCACCCGATGATCGTCCACAGTTTCCGTAATCTCTAATTCCAGCAGTTCTCTCGGAATATCATAATCACTAATCAGACCGGCAAGTACATGAATACATTCATCATCACGTAAATGCACCCTCGAAACATTAACTGAAACCGGACAACTATCTATCCCTTCGCTTCCGCATCTCCTGATAAAACGGCATGCTTCTTCCCATATGTAATAATCGACTTGTCTGATAAAACCATTTTCTTCAATAATGGGAATAAACTGGTCCGGATAAACCATGCCTCTCTCCGGATGTTTCCATCTGACTAACGCTTCTGCGCCGATAATTTCATTCTTTGCAATACTGTATTTCGGCTGAAGATACATTTGAAACTGACGTTCCGTAATTGCCGCCTGCATGTTTTCTTCAATGAACTTTCTATTGTACAAAGATTCCTTGAACTGTTCCTTATAGAATACAATATTTCCCAGTATATTATTTTTGGCTGCTTTCCTCGCCATCGTAGCGCGGTCACCCATCTGGCGCTGCTCCATACTCTTGTCTTCAACCGTATAGATGCCATAGGCCATCTGTAGTTTTACATTTTTGAAATTATTGATCCGGGAATCCAGCGTCTGAACAAACTCAACCAATTCTTCTTCTGCACCGTACTCCATCACTACCATAAAAATGTCGCTGCTGAGTTTAATATGGAACTGTTCCTCTGTACACATTTCGTCGAGCTGTTTTGATATAAAATCTAATATTTCATCACCAAACTTCTCTCCGTATAAATCATTGATAATCTTAAACTTCCATATATCAAACTGGATAAAACCGATATTCTTCTCCGTGGAAAACAACAGATTATTGACATTTCTCCTGAAGCAGCGCATTCCGCTGATGTTTTTTAGGACAACCTGCATTTCATCATTCTGCGGAATATCTTCCAAATTAATACTGCTCTCGGTTATATCTCTAAAATAGTCTGCCAGCATTTCTTCCAGTATCTCAATACTGTTGTTAATTGCCCGCGGACATTTCTGCAATATCAATCCTTCTTTGCGGACAATCGCCATCTGATCAGGCTTCGAGATATCCTGACCGAGAATATCCCGGCAATTTGTCTGTCCGTCCATTCTCTCCGTGAAACGGCGGATAAATTCCTCTGTTTTCTTATTACCATAGATTTCCCGCTCCCAGTCCTGCGAATCATAAAACCCAAGTGCCATTCCAAGTACCAAAAGCGCTGCCGTAATGCATCCGCAAGTACCACCCTGCCGCATCCCGCCGCCAAAACAAGTACTGATTTTGAA
>VSOA01000388.1 GCA_009774585.1 Lachnospiraceae bacterium | reverse complement strand
ATATTTCAATTTTATACTTTTGCATTCGTATACTTTTTCTCCAATCTATCACAAACCGTGTTAAAATCCTTCGTCTGTCCCTCTCTTGCCTGCCTTAACCCAGCCATCACACTCTGCCTTACTTCTATCTGCTGTTGTTCCAAGGTTTCCGCATAAATTTTCTTAACTGCAACTTCCATGCGATTTACCTCCTTCCAAATATAAAAAACTCTGAATCTGTTTCACTATTATTATATCCATTTTTTCATTTATTCACAACCTGCTTTTATCATTGGCATCCTATTTATTAATATCTCATCTTTGCACACACCATTTCTACTATTTTAATCGCTTGTATATTCTATTTAATATTTTCATATTTATTTTTTTGTGAATACCCCATGCCCCACTGCCAGTACATGGGATATTCCATCATAATTATCCTCTCCTAAAATCGTATACAATTTATCACTTCGGTATCTGCCCTATCTGCCTTTGCCCGCTGCCATCGGTCATCATCCGGTAAACCGGATGTGGTTCATTGTCTATAACTAATTCCACAATGATCTCACCCCCGCTAATTTCATAATTTAACCGCAAGGAAGGGATTCTGCTCTCCATAATTTCCTGTTCTGTTTCCTGATAACGATATTCAAAAACCGTTTCTTTTCCGGTCCCTGATAACTCCATTCTATTGAGTCTGATACCAACCGTATCCTCCTCTTCTACCATCTGTTCTTTTCCATCCTGCATCGTCCTATATACGACATTCTCCACTATCTCCGTGGAATAATAAATTTTCCCGTTATAAATCTGCGGATGATCAATTTCTGACTCTTCCTCTGCCAGCACAGACAATACCTTATTTTGCCAGCTATACATAGCAGATAGTCGAAGCCCTTGTCTATATCCGCGCAAGGATAAGATGTGTATAGTACACAGTTCTCATCTCAATATCGTATTTCCGCCTCCTCCGGGAGTTTTATCATATCCTCTGAGAGTTCCACATCTTCCGCAAATGTAACCACCTCCACCGCCCAGTCCGTCACACGAACTGGTGCGCGATGACAGCGTTTTCCTGCCTGTTCAATCGTCAACGGTTCATCCAGAGACAATTCGTATACCACATCATATTCTTCTGACTCCCAATTTTCCTCCATATCATCAAATTCGGAACTTCGCTTTTGCCTGATTCCCACGCCACGTTCCCAGTCATCCTTGCTATAGGAAGTTATATATTCCCCGACATATTCTCCATACCCTGAAGTTTCCTCCGATAAGGTAAGCCACCATGTTCCCTCCCGATAGGTATATGTATAATCTTCTGACCAATTCCATGCCTTGCCGCCGGCTGCATGTGTGGTAAAAGACAGGCCTTCTGCAGTCAATGGTAAGTTATTGCCTTCATCGTACCTCTTGCGTATCAGGTTAATGTCTTGAAAGTCAAGGCGATACCTCTCCGTTCCGTCGCTTGCTATGGCAAACAGAATCCGGGGATAATCGGGACACATAGAATAATCTCCCATATCTATCGGAGCTGCTTCCAGCACCCCTACATAATCAGGTATGCCGTCCTCATTGAAATCCAGTGCGACACTATCCAGAAGTTCCCAGCCCTCCGGTACGAAATCCTCCAACCGCCTGCCTGTATCAGATAACTGCGGCACTCCTTCGACAGAATCGTTTTTATAGCCGGTCAGGTGTATAACAGCCATCCCAATCACGGTTGATATAAGCAGATACTTTCCTTTCACCATGTCTCCTCTTCTCCCCTAAAAGAAAACCCCGATACTGTGAAAACATGGTGTCGGGGTTTTCGTGATATGTGAAATATGACTGCACTCCTATCAGATTTTCATCATACCCGGTTCTGCAAACGGTCCTGCAAGCGGCTTATCGCCGTGCGCTTTTCCGAAATAGTCTTCGTTAAATACAATCGGCGAGCCATCCGGATTCTCAAACTTTTGCTCCGGCTCAAATGCCATCCCCAGCACATCCGTGGTTATGACTTCATTTTGCATTTCCGGCATGTAATCATACAGATTCGTTCTTAAGAAAAAGCCTTCCTCTGTTTCTTCCAAGCTGACGGATACTTTATTTGTTTCATCCACAAACGCCTTTTCCTTCGACATAGGCTTTGCACCGTTAAAATAGACATTTCCTTCTGCCCAGACCGGAAGCGGGTTATAATACCTGTCACTGGGCTCTGACCCCATCCCGCAATAGCCTTCAAATTGCGCTTTATATTCTTCCTGAGTCGGATATTCCTCGTAAGATATCGTGCCCGCAATCAGGTTTCCGTCCGTCCATTCATTATCCTTCATCCCGTCCATCATTTGTTTTAATGCCGGACGCATTTCTTTCTGAATAAATATATTATTGTAAAATCTCATATCCCCGTGCAGAATCGTCATGAATCCCGCAATCTCCGTACGATGCGGTACGTGATACGGCGTATAACGCGGTGCTGATTTGGTCAGCGCTCCGTTTAAGACGCCGCGTCCGACCGCCGTAAATGAACCGGCAATCAGATTATGTACCAGCGCGACTCCCTGCGTGGCAAGTTTAAGCGCACAGTCCGAAAGCAGTATATTATGGTCGATCAAAGTCGGACCATGAGATACCTCTACAAAAATATCTTCTCCTATTTCGTTGCCCTCCGTATGATTATATTCATCCGGAAGACAATTATCAAAGAATAGATTTCTTGTCACTCTTGTCCCCTGTGCCTTCCAGTCGTGCGATAAACGACGGGTGCAGTGATAACTGCGGGTACGGCGTATAAT
>VSOA01000387.1 GCA_009774585.1 Lachnospiraceae bacterium | reverse complement strand
CATCGTTCCGTTCCGGTCTGCATATATTGTAGACCGGAACGGAACGATGTGCTACCATCCTACGGCGGAGAAAATCGGAAGCAGGGTTGAGAACGAGGCTGTGAACGAGGCAGTTACAGGGATAAGTGAAGGCAAGATTCCGAAAGAAACGGTTTCTATCAAATACAAGTATCAGGGAGCACAAAAATATGCCGCGTACAGTGTGACGGAAGACGGTTCTTATATTTTTGTTATAACAGCCGATGAGAACGCGGCATTGAAATCTTCAAATGAGAACATGAAGTCTTCGGATGAGATAGTATTGATTTCGATTTTCTGGGGCGGAATAACGATGGTTATTTGTATGATTATCGTATTTTTCGTCTGTGATGTCATTGTAAGACCTCTGAAGCATATTGCAGAACTCGCTATGAAGTTTGCAGGGCTTGATTTCAGGGAAGATCCGGGACAGGAGAAGCTCAGCGCTAAGAAGGATGAGATTGGTTCTATAAGCCGCGCCGTAGATACCTTGCGTGGTCATTTGTGCGGAGTCATAAGCCGGATTGAAGGACACAGCGATATCGTTATGCAGACTTCCCATATGCTGAACGAGGATACGGATTTAATCTTCGGAACGGTTAAGCAGGTTGAACAGGCAGTGCAGGAAATGGCGCGTGGGTCTTCTTCACAGGCAGAGGAAACGCAGCGGGTTATGGAGAATATTGCCTTGATGGGAGGCATGATTGAAGAAAATGATACGGAGATGGATGAATTACATAAAACCGCAGAGGAAATGTATACTTCCAGCGAAGTGGCGGCTACAACCTTAAATACAATGGATACGGTCAACCGGAAAGCGCAGCAGGCGATAGACTTAATCTATGAACAGACCAACACGACCAATGAGTCCGCGGTGAAGATTAAAGCGGCTACAACATTAATTACGTCGATTGCAGAGCAGACGAATCTGCTGTCTTTGAACGCCTCCATCGAAGCGGCCAGAGCGGGCGAGCAGGGTCGCGGTTTCGCTGTCGTGGCAGGGCAGATTCAGAAGCTGGCGGAGGAATCCAACGAATCGGCGAAACAGATTGAAGAGATTATCGCGCATCTCATAGCAGATTCTGAGAAAGCGGTTCAGACAATGGACGAAGTTAAAGTAGTCATGGCGGATCAGAATGAAAATGTCGGGGTGACGAGAGAGCGTTTCTCTGAGATGCATGAAGGCGTCGCGAAGACGATACAAGGTATCAGAAGTATTGCCGAGAAAATGGAACAAATTGACGAGACTCGAAACAGTGTGGTTGACATTGTACAGAACCTGACAGCACTGTCACAAGAGAATGCAGCCGGAACGCAGGAAGTGTCCGCTTCTGTGGTGGAAGTAGGGGAACATATGTCGCGTATCGCAAAGAATTCAGGGGAATTACGCCAGATAGCGGACGGACTGCAGGCAGAGATGGGAGTTTTTACCATTTGATGAAGAGAAAAGATTGGATATTAGACATCCTCAACAAACATTATCCGATGAATTTTGATAGGGTAGAATTTATCCGGGACAGCGGCTGCACAGCTTATGAGGTCTATGCAGGTGAGAGCAAATATTTCTTAAGAGTGACGAAGCCGATGTTCTTTGATACGGCGTCTAAGTCGTTGGATATTCATTTGTATTTGCAGGAGCAGGGGTTCGATGTCCCTCCGGTCATCTTTACGAAGGACGGGAGCCCCTGCATGCAGGCAAGTGATGCGGAAGGTAAATATTTCTATGTTTTATATGAATTTATCGAGGGTGTAGAGGTTGACCCGGAATCAGACGCAGAAAGGATAGGGGCATTTATTGGCAGACTGCATCAGGTGATGAAAGGGTATCCCGGAGAGAGGAAAGCGGCTTTGTTGATTTGGCAAACCGGATTCCCAATACGATAGAAACGAAGTTTGCAAGCGCATCGGTGGGTAAGGTCTTTGGGGCGGTGGGGATTTTGCAGTTGATTGAACAGGGAAAACTACAGTTTGACGATACGCTGGGAACGCTTCTGGATATAACGCTAAACAAGATTGATAGAGCCGTTACGGTTAGACAGTTATTGAACCATACTTCGGGCGTCCCCGACTATTTTGATGAAAGCGTCATGGACGAATATGAGGAACTGTGGACGGATTATCCGAATTATAAAATCAGGCATAACAGCGATTTACTTCCGTTGTTTGCTGACAAACCCATGATGTACCCGAGGGGTGATAAATTTCAATACAACAATTCGGGGTATGTATTTCTTGCAATGATCATCGAGAAAATGACAGGTATGGAGTTCGACCGGTATCTGAAAGAAAATATCTTTGAAGTATGTGGTATGGAATCAACCGGCTATTACGAACTGGACAGGCTTCCTGCAAAATGTGCCAACCATTATATTGCCTGCGGGGAGGTAACTGACCGTGACAATGTGGACAGCTACCGTACCAATATTTATTCTGTCGATGTGAAGGGAACGGGCGCAGGCGGCGCGTTTATTACTGTGAAAGATATTGTGAATTTCTGGACGAATTTGACGGAAGGAAAGCTGATTTCCAAGGGTGCGACCCGGGAGTCAGTTTCCTTTCGGAATATAATCCGAATAACGAAATGATTTCTGTGCTGGCCAGCAACTATGGAGATAACGTCTGGAAAGAGATGAGAAGCATAAGGAAGTTGATGTATTAGATGCGCTTTTGATCATAAATCCTGATAAAAGAGGGCACTGAAAAAGTCTGATTCTTTGTTAAAAGAATTAGGCTTTTTCTATGAGAAATGGTATAATGAAAACGAAC
>VSOA01000386.1 GCA_009774585.1 Lachnospiraceae bacterium | reverse complement strand
GGGTTCAAGTGTATAGTGCATTGATTTTTTTATTTCTTCAATCAGGTCAGGAGCATCATCTGATTTCATTGCCTCCTCATATACTGACTGTGCCTCGCTTAGGCTATCGGGTTTTGCATCATTTAGTAAATCATATACCTTTGCTAAGTAGGAGTCAGATAGATACTTATAGAAAACAAGTCCTAAAAGATAGGTCTTATATTCGTTTGCATCCATTTTTCCCCTCAAAACATCTGCACCACTCCATAACACGGTCAATAAGTCTTTTCCTTCAGCCATAGTCCATTCTCCTCATTTTTACAGTTAAATTTATGATTTTTATATATTCTTTTTACATTGACACGAATCTTAGATATTATCTACAATACGTATATGACCATTAATTTCATTGCTCTCATAAACAAAGTATCCCTCACGTCGCTGCCACTTCTGATTATGATCTCCTAGAAAATACTGCTTTTCTCCAACTACTGTCCAGAATAGTTTAACATTTATTTTCTCTATGTACTGATTTAAAATATCCCTTCGAATAAGGAGTTCACTATGCTCATTTCCCATGACGGATAAATCAAATGCTGCAATTTCTTCATCACAGTAATAGATGCCATCCACAGATTTTTCATAAAGAGCCATTGCCTGAATGATATTTCCTGCCGGGATCATAAAGGAAGTGGTTTCTTCCTGCGAGGCATCATATTCTTCTTCCCATAAAACATTTATTGATGCCGGGACTGCATTTATTGGAACTCTATTATCATCTTCTTCTGATATCGCAAACTCTGCTTTATAGCCAGGACTCCACGCATATTCCCTGCTAAATAAAGAATAACAATCTCTTGTATTAGACGACTGGCTTTGAATAAATCCCGAAGATATCAGTTCTTCTTCTGTAAGTTTATCCATTTTATCAGCGACAATATACATTGATGCTATCGACCAGATATGTTGTTCCCCAACTGGAAATCCGGTAACAGGTATTTCTTCATTTGGCGGCTGCAGCTTGTTCTCCTGATAAAGATACAAAGAACCCCATTCAGCCCCCGTTTCATCTTTGTGTATCAATCGGTTTGGAAAATCCTGAAACATCTTATCATCGGAAATTATCCAGTTTTCCACATCTGAAACGGCTGCTCCAAAGTCCAAAAAACTCTCATCTCCATACTTCGGCAATTCTATTCTAAGCTTATTTTTTATAGGTCTTATTCTAATGTTTAAGGTAGGATCAAAATCTCTCACATATGGCTTCCATGGTCCTTCGTAGACATAACCTGTCTTATCATTCCAATCCCAGCCTTTTACCCTATAAACATCTGACAAGCGAGCCAGAATATTGTACATAGCTATCCATTGATACTTTTTTCCTATTCTTTCTACTCTCTTAACATGATGTCTATCGAATCCCGCTTTATGCGAATCATACTCACCAAAATATTCTGAGCAATAACCCAAATCTTCAAAAATGTATCTTAACGCATAATAATAAACATTTGCCACGTTAACATCATTGAAATCGCTAACTGCTGATTGGAAAGTATACCTTCCAAAATCTCCATAAAGTCCTACACCTTTCACATGGAAATCAAATTTCATAGAAAATAGTAACTTCCATACCCCTGGCTGTTTAAACTTTTCATCTCTGTAATCTACTTCCTCGACCTTTGGTATAACCACAGATTTATAAGGAGGTCTAACTTTTGAAATGGCAAAAATATTCTCATCCTCTGAGTATTCCCCTAAAAAACGTTCTATGATTAACCGTGCATAATCTCTTAACAAAATGTCTGGATATACATATTCCTGATCAAATATTTCGTTATAAATCCATTTTGCCAATTCAGCAAATTCGTTTCTGAATTCTGCTGTTCTTTTCATAACTGCACCAAACACAGTGCCATACATTCGCTGAATAATATATGGATCATTAACTGACTTGAAATCCTCAAGCAATTTTTTACACAATCCAAAGTGAAATTTCATTATCTCAACCATCGACTTTGAGATTCTGTCTCGCAAAATGCGATTCGAAGAAGAAAGCATCCATGAAAAAAGTGTCAACAAAAGAAATGCTTTGTTCTCCGATAAACCTTCAAATTTATTTCCTGCCTCTATGAAATATGCCAAACTTACAATACGATCTTCTTCATCTAAGTCATTGATTTCAGTAGTCCACAAATAATCACGGAGATTGAGCTTATACCTGCTTAAAAGTTTAGTCAAACCTATTGCATTTAACTCACTATTTTCTTTGGTCGCATTTTCAATAAAGACATCCCATACCTGTTTCGGGTATACAGAATACTTATCTATTAAATTCAGGAAATCATCAAATTTAATATAAGAACTTCTCCAAGTAAATGCCCTGATGTATTGATCTATTATTTGATTTTTGTCCCATTCATCTGTTATGCAGTCAACTATATCTATACATTCTTCGCCAAACTTCATCACATATAAAGACAAAAGCATTGCACATATAGATTCATTTCCATAATTTGTTACATTTCCTTGTTCATCTATTCCTAATAATCGTGTTGTACAGTACTCTCTAACTTTTTCCTTATCTTGTTCACGGTCAATAATCCTGCTTGCCTTTAGGTAATCTTCAAGCAAGTTATATCCAATATAAAAAATCTCTTCCTGTTTTCTTACATAAGAAGTCAAAATACCTGCACGTTCAACAGCCTTAATGTATGCTATCTTCTTTGTCACACCATACATATTCCACACAGGTAAATTTAATAACACAGGTTTAGTAATTGTTTTCTCTTCCTCTATATCAATCAAACTGTAAAGT
>VSOA01000385.1 GCA_009774585.1 Lachnospiraceae bacterium | reverse complement strand
AAACAAAAGCGCCACCGGAACTACACAGATTACTTTCATGGTCATGTTCAAGTGATAAAACAACTGCTGTAATGTGATCGTATACGGTCCGGCAATCGTCAGAATCACCGTTCTGCTCTCATACAGTTCCACACCGTATTCGGGCGAAAACAGATATACGAACAGATTATTCATCAGCAAAAAAACTGCTGCCAGTCCAAGCACAAAGCTGATATCCCTTATCCTGATTCTGCTGACTTTAAAAATGACTATGCTCATAAACAGCATACAGACTAACACCCGTGTATCGTATGTAACCATGGATGCGACACTCCACAAAATAAAGAAAATCAGTTTTGTTGTCCCCGTCAGTTCATGTACAAGGCTGTCACGCTTAATATAGCTCAATATTGCAACTTTTGCCATCTCAACGTCCCTCTTTTTTCTCATAACTGATGAAACACTCTGTAAACGTCTGGGGATCATCAATCCCGCACGCCATGCTGAGCGTATACAGACTCGTTTCCTTTAAGTTCGCCTCCTGCACCAGTTCAGGATCATTGAGCACATGCGCCGCCGTTGTGTCGGCAAGCATCTTTCCCTCGCTGAACACAATGGCTCTCGGTGTATACTCCAGCATCAGATGCATATCATGCGTAATCATCATGATGGTGTAACCTTGTTCATTCAAATCCTTCAGGAATTCCATAATCTCCGTATAATGGTGATAATCCTGTCCTGCAGTAGGCTCATCCAATATGATTACCTGCGGACGCTGTACAAGAATACTTGCAATCGTCACGCGCTTCTTCTGTCCGAAGGATAACGCTGAGACCGGCCAATTGCGAAAAGGATACAAGCCGCATACCTTTAACGTCTCTTCAACCCGCATCTTCCGTTCTTCCGCCGGCATACCGCTCTGTACAAGCGCCATCTCCACCTCATCCCATATCATAGGCTTGGAAATCATCTGGTTCGGATTCTGCATCACATAGCCGATTCTGGCAGCACGTTCTTTGATCGTATCACCGGACAGATTCCTTCCTTCCATGTAAACAGCACCACTAAGCGGCTGCTCAAATCCGCAAATTAATTTTGCCAGCGTACTCTTACCTGCGCCGTTTCGCCCAACAATACTGACCATTTCACCTTTATGTATCGTGAAATTAACTCCCTGAAGCGTACGGCTTTGCGGCGTATAACCAAATTCAAGATTTTCTATCCTGAGTAATTCTTCTTGGCCGTCCTGACGTCTTATATATGCCTTCTGCTTCTGATACCAGCTTCTCACGGTTTCCTTCTGTGCATCTGAGAGCGCCAGCCGCTCTACATGTTCCGGATGCATCGCTTCCCCGATTGCAACTTTAGCATAACGCAATGCCGTCAGATATAACGGTTCCCTGATACCGTGCTCCAGCAATAAGCTACCCGCAAGCAGTTTCGCTGTGGGCATATCCGCTATTATTTTTCCTTCATTCATCAGCACGATACGATCCATACTCCGCCACAGCACATCCTCCAGACGGTGTTCAATGATGATGACAGCCGCTCCGGTTCGCTCATGTACCGTATCTATCAGCTCTATCGTCATTCGCCCCGCTGCCGGATCCAGATTGGCAAGCGGTTCATCAAAGAGAAGTACTTTGACTTCCTCTACCATAACGCCGGCTAGACTGACACGTTGTTTCTGTCCTCCTGACAATTCGTGCGGCGCATATTCCAAATGGTGCCCGATGTCTACTAACTCCGCTACCTTATCGACAATCTGTCTCATTTTTTCCTGCGGCACACAGTCGTTCTCCGCCGCAAAAGCAATGTCTTCCCCTACTGTCAGTCCGATAAACTGTCCGTCCGTATCCTGTAATACCGTACCAACGGTATGACTCAGTTCAAAGATACTGCTCTTATCGGCTTCTTTGCCGTCCACCAGTAATTCTCCTGTTTTTTCCCCCGGATACGCAAACGGTATCAATCCGTTGATACAATTGCCAATCGTACTCTTGCCGCTGCCTGACGTCCCGGCAATCAACACTTTTTCTCCGGGATAAATATCCAAATTAATATGGTATAACGTCGGCTCCGCCTGCGCCATATATTGAAACCCGTAATCTTTAAAAGAAATAATGGGTATTGCCATCTCTGCGCTCCTTCTCATCTGCACTTTCATAAAAAGAGCCGCCGCCTCGTCAGCAGCAGCTCTTTCGCTGTTACATTCATTTAATTCTAGTCCTCTTTATTCAAGGAACCTCTCTTCACAACTGTCTTCGCATAAGCCACAAGAAGCAGCGTACCGACAATTCCTGTTGTCAGGATATTGGATATCCCCGCCACAAGTCCTTGTGCAAACAATTTCTCAATCGGCTCGGAATAAATCAGAATATCAAGGCACGGCGCAACAAGTCCCCAAGCAAGCAGATGTGCGATTGCTTGCGCCACATTGAAACGGATAATCTTCTTCGTATCAATTCCTTCATTAATATCCATCTTCATGGTAACGAGTCCTATTACAAGACCTGCAAATGCAGACGCAATAATCCAACTCCACCAAGGTCCATAACTGGTCGCATCGATTAACGTATGTCCTACAAAACCAATTAATAAACCTGCAATTGGTCCGAATAATGTAGCAAATACTGCCTGAATCGCATATTGCAGGCTAATATACGTGTTTGGAACGGGTGTCGGAATAGAAATCTTACCCAGCACAAAAAATAATGCTGCACCAATGCCAATCGCAACCACACTTTTAACAGATAGTTTTTTCATTGGAATCTCCTCCCTCTCTTGATCCACAGATCAAATATATATGTAAATGTGAATAAATACGAATACATTATAGACCGACATCTTATGAC
>VSOA01000384.1 GCA_009774585.1 Lachnospiraceae bacterium | reverse complement strand
CCTGAAACAGTTCCTTTCTGATTTTAATGGAAGCCATCCGGATACTTCTGTAACCAAGAGCCAGGTCAACCGGTGGGAAAACAGATATTTTGAAAAAGGGATACAGGGGTTGTACGACAGCCGCGGGACCCAAAAAGGGGAACAAGTTCGGTGCCTGATGAAGCATGGGAAACTTTCTATTCCATATGGTACAACACAAAACTTTCCGTTCAGCAGTGTTATGAAATGACCTGCGAGAAACATAAGGACATGGAAAAACTTCCGGAAGTCAGTTCTTTCCGCAGGAGGCTTAACAAGATTCCCGATCCTGTCCGCATACTGCGCGACAGCGGGAAAAAGGCTTTTGAAGATACGTGCCTCCCGTACATAGACGTGGATTACAGCAGAATGTATTCCAACGAGCAGTGGGTTGCGGACCACCATGTTTTTGATGTCCTTGTGGAAGATGACAGGGGAAGAATATTCCGCCCATGGCTTTCGGCATGGCTGGACAGGCGGAGCCGGTACATTACGGGATATGAAGTGAACAGCTGTGAACCCAATTCGGATATTGTGATAAGCAGTTTTGCAAAAGCATGTATCAAATGCGGGATACCTGACGGCGTACTTCTTGACAACGGAAAAGATTTCAAGGCATATGACCTGTTTAATAACCATAACGCAATGTCAGTAGCAAGCCAAATGGGTATAAAAGTCACAAATGCCATAGTAAAGAATGCAAAGGCAAAACCGATTGAACGCTATTTCCGGACGGTTGAGGAAAAGTATTTTGCCGCCCTCCCCTGCTACATAGCCGGGAAACCGCATCTGCGTCCGGAAAAGATGAACATGACGAACAAAAAGTTAAAGCTGAAGGGGCTGTGCATGAAATATGAAAAGTTCCTCGAAATAGCGGGACTGGTAATCAGTGAGATGAATAACACGCCACACAGTGGGAAAGGGATGGACGGGAAAACCCCCTATGAAATTTATACAAGCCATTTTACAAAGCCGGTAAGGGTTGTAAGGAATGAGGATGTGCTAAACCTGCTGCTCCAGCGTACAAGCCGCCCCGTCAAAGTCGGGCGGAACGGGGTCAGGGTTTCGGCCATCGGCCTGTATTATTATAATGACAGGCTGGCGGAATGGTTTGGATAGGAAGTTTTTGTGAGGTATAACAGTGATGACATTTCAAAGGTATATATTTACAGCACGGATGACCGGTTCATCTGCACGGCGGCAAATAACCGGCTTGCGCAGCTTGGGACGGAGGCAAGCATGGAACTCATCAGGGAATACAACCGCCGCAGGAAGGAATTCCGGAAACAGGTCAACAGCCTGCTGCCGGATAAGGAGTTTTACACGCTGGAGGATTTCCTTGAAAGCAGGAGGGAGGAACACCGGGAATTCAGCGTGGAAGGGAAGGAAGCAATCCTGCAGGTTGTGCCCGTGAAACACAAGCACATGGAAGCCATTCAGAAAGAAGCAGAAGAATCAGAAACAGTGGACACAGGCAACAAGGCATCCCATATGGAAAGGCGGAAAAAAAGGGATGTGGATAAGGCATATTATGAATTTATCAGGAAGGCAGGCGGTGAAATGTGAAGGAAAAAGGAACAACGGAAGAAGCAGGAATAATTACGGATGCAAGGGAATCCATAAAAAAATATATGGAGGAAAGCGGCAAGACACAGACTGTCACGGCAAAGGAAATAGGGGTTTCATCCGCAACGCTGTCCCTTTTCATGAAGGGAAGGTATGCGGGGGACAATGAGGAAGTCGCCGCATCCATCAGGCAGTTCCTGTACATTGACAGGAAAAGGAAGGTGCTGGCGCAGAAACCCCCTGTATGCGTGGAAATTAAGAATACGAGCCAGATACTTGAGAAAGTCTATGTGACACAGGCAACGGGGGATATCCTGCTAATATACGGTGATGCAGGGTGCGGAAAAACAACCGCACTGCAATACTACCAAAAGAATAACCGTAACGTAATCTATATTGAGGCGGATGTAACCAACAACTCATACCGTGCAATACTCGGGATGATTGCGGAGGAAATGGGTGAAAACGGGAATATGTCCACAGCCTCCATGATGCGCAGGGTCATAAGCCGGCTGAAAGGGACAACCACACTCCTGGTTATTGATGAAGCCCAGCATTTAGCCCCGAAAGCATTTGATGCCATACGTGCCCTGAATGACAAGGCAGGGATCGGTATCGTATATGCAGGGAATCCAAGTATTAAAAAGCGGATGTATGGGACAAGGCAGGATGATTATGACCAGGTATACAGCCGCATAGGATACCACTGCCCCCTGTACAACAGGTATTCCAAAGCAGACATAGAAGCAATCTTCAAAGGCTGCAGCCTAAACGGGGAGTGTCTTGGATACCTGCATAAAACAGCACAAAGGAAAGGCGGGATGCGCGTCATGGTAAAACAGTACTGTGTGGCTTCCAATATTGCCCTTTCACTCGGCGAAGAATTTGGCATGATACATCTGCAGGACGCGGCAGAGCGGATGGGGATAGAAAGGAGGCCGGAAACGGATGAAAGCTAAAATACCAAATATACAATTATCAATCAAAGGAAAAGTATATGAAGATGGCATACGGCATGCATACATGGATTTAGTGGCTGTCCGCAAAAATGTCAGAAGGTTTATCGAAATGCTGGACAGGATTAACGAGGGTGATTATTCCATGACAGAAGTCATGGTTGCCAGGTTCATTTTTATGGATGCCCTGTATGGCCACTTCGCTTAAGACGGCCAGTGTGTAAAGGGAATGTATATCAGAATCAATGGCTGCGGTGTAGTACTGTTGGTTCCCGATTATGAAATCTTTTCGGAGGAACGGATAAAAGGATGGGAA
>VSOA01000383.1 GCA_009774585.1 Lachnospiraceae bacterium | reverse complement strand
GTGCTATGCCATATGGATTTATACAAGCGTGAAAAATATTTAAAGAAAATAAGACCTTTTTACAACGCTTATGATTTAATAAAAGTTATCTCCGGCGTCAGAAGATGCGGCAAATCAAGTCTTATGCAAATGATTGCCGATGAACTCAGAAACCACGGAATAAAAGAGGAGAATATCATATATATTGATTTGGACATGCGTGCTTATAACAAAATCAAAACCGCCAATCAATTAGAAAGCCTCATAGATTCTATGCTTCCGATGAATGAGCCTTGCTATTTGTTTATTGATGAAATTCAGAATGTCATAGGGTTTGAAGAGGTAATAAACGGCTTTAGAACCGACGGCAATATATCTATTTTTATTACAGGTTCTAATTCTTATATGTTAAGCGGTGAATTAATAACCAAGCTCACCGGACGATATATCGAATTTGAAGTATATACATTAAGTTTTGAAGAATATGAGCACATGAAAGAATTTTATCATAAAGAAATAAATTCCAATCCTCTGATTGAACTAAATCAGTATATTCTTGAGGGAGGGTTTCCCAGAACAATACAAATTGACGAAATAGCAGCAAAAAGAACTTATGTACATGAAGTCGTCAGAGAAATATTCGAGAAAGATATTCGCCGAAGAGTTAAAATAAAAGATACAGCATGCTTCGAAACTGTCCGAAATTATATAATCAATAACTTCGGTGCAACAACAAGTATCAACAGCCTACATGATGCACTTACAAAAATCGGCATTTCCACTGGAAGAAGTACAATAACAAGATATATCCAGACACTTATTGATGCAAAGATCCTATACGAATGCGGTCGGTTTGATATGAAATCCAAACGCGCTCTGTCAGGCGAAAAAAAATATTATCTGGCAGACCTTAGCTTTTATTTTGCCTTGAATACAGATAATCGAATTAATTATGGTCCAGCTTTAGAAAATATGGTCTTTTTCTATGCAAAAAGCTTAGACTATGCTGTCAGCGTCGGCAGAATTGGAAAACTGGAATGTGATTTCATATTGCGGGACAAAGAACTCAACTATTCCTACGTTCAAACCGCATATACCATTGCTCTCAGCAAAGAAACAGAAGAGCGAGAATACCGCGCCCTCGAAGCAATCAGAGACAATTACAAAAAGTATGTTGTCACTACCGATTATTTGTTACAAAAGCGCAATGGCATAGAACACGTAAATATGATGGTCTTTATGATGCGGGAATCTAAATTTTAGGTCTTGCATCCAGCCTCCCATCATAATTCCTTCAACATATACAATACCAAATCGTCATCATTACAGCACGCCGCATACGGCTCGCACACCTTATCGCCATACCACACGCCGCTGCCATCGGGAATGTACCCCCGTTTCACGTACATTCTCTGGGCACTGCCGTAGCCGCTGTGTAATCCCACGCCCAGATACACTTTATCGCTGTATTCCCCGGCAATCTGCTCCGCCACATCCATAAGCCTGCTGCCAATCCCATGGCGGCGATACTTCTCCAAAACACCGAAATCCACGATTTCCGGATATCCCTTATTTGCATATGCGCCCCACTTAGATTCGGGATATACATTGATATATCCGGCGACATTCCCTTGATACTCCGCTGCCAGAACAACCGCACCTTTCTCCTGCCTGTCCCGCAGACGCATCACATATTTCTCAATGGTTGCGTCCCAGCCCTGCGCAATCTCCTCCTGTGTGATGATTACCGCATCCTCCCGCCGCATATCCCGGATGGTAATCTCTTTGTCTGTGTAATATATTTTGTTATGCCGTTCTGTCATCCTGCATTCCTCCTCGACTTCAACTGTTATTTCATACTATTGCTTTCTGCTTTTCCAGCTTGGTTCCTTGACATACCGCATCACATCGTCATAAATTGCAAGTTGTCATACAATCGCACAGAACTTATTATATAGCCATTTCGCTACACCATCAGAATCATTGCTTTCTATAATTCCGGTAGCTATTGCTTTTAATTCGTCTACCGCATTCTCCACAGCATATGATTCATCTGCTATTTCAAACATTTCAATATCATTTTTGCCGTCGCCAAATGCGACAATGTAATCAATACCCAAACTCTCTTTTAATTGTAAAATTGCCTTTGCCTTTGAAACACTTTTGGGTACAATTTCTAACCATTGTTCCCTACTATAGATTTCTTTCTGAAAAATACAATGATATTTTTCTTTGAATTGAATGTACAGTGGTTCCAATTTTTCGTATACATCAATACAAACGAAATAGAAAACATCTCCGAATCCCAACGCACTTTCAAATTCAACAGGTGTCTCTCTTACATCCCCCTTACGAGTCAATAAGAATTCAGTTGTAGCACTATTGCATTTATTTACAAGATAAGAAAATTTTTCTTTGCCTGATATATAGGCGTAAACAATAGGATAAATGCCCCGACGCAGTAATTCATTTAAAATTTCTTCTTTTTCATTTTGGCAAAATGCATTTTGTGCAATAATATCAAAAGTATCATTTTGCAAAATGACAGCGCCATTGTATGTAATGATAGGTATTTTGGCATTCAGTCCTTTTGTTGCTTTTGTAGCTGTTAGATATGACCTTGCCGTAGCATAAGAAAAAAGCACCCCCTCTGACGTTAATTGATTAACCACTTGATTAGTATACTCAGAAGTTTTGGCATCACTTCGCAACAATGTTCCATCTAAGTCTGACACATACAGAGTTTTCATAAATTCCTCCCAGCATAATTCCTTCAACATATACAATACCAAATCGTCATCATTACAGCACGCCGCATATCCCGGATGGTAATCTCTTTGTCTGTGTAATATATTTTGTTATGCCGTTCTGTCATCCTGCATTCCTC
>VSOA01000382.1 GCA_009774585.1 Lachnospiraceae bacterium | reverse complement strand
TTGATAATCCATAGTAATCTCCTCTGAAATAGTTGTTTTGTCTTGTACTGTAAATCAGCTTGTGCTATGATTTAGAAGGAACAGCATTGATAAAGCGTTGCTGGAGGGATGAACGGCTTTCTTCCTATTATGTGGAGTCTGCTAATAAAAAGGTAGCTTACCACCATACGAATCTTTCCCTTGCTAATAGCCTGCTAATTGGACGGGCAGGAACAAAACAATATTAGATGGAAAAAAATGTATTTGATGGAAAACTACCCATAAAAAAGTCCAAATTACATGGAAAATATGGACAACAGAGAACTTGCTGGACTCTAAAAAATAGGTTATTTTAACTCCTAAGCGTGGGGTCGGAGGTTCAAATCCTCTCGCGGACGCTGAAGTGCCGTAACTTTCAAGGTTACGGCACTTTTGCATCTCTGGGTTTTTTGCTTATCAGAGTATTATATCTTTCACATAAATTAGTCAGAAAGATGAATCCATTCAGCGTTGGCTGCCAGTAACTCATCACACATAAAATGCTCTTGCAATAAATAATCCATTGGAATATTATTGTTTGACGGTGCATTTATATTTACAAGGAGAAAAAGGATATGGAATTAGTGTTAGCTAAGAATCGTGATGCACAGCAGGTATATGTACTTGTACAAGAGACTATCAAGGTGGTCTATCCGAAGTACTACTTGAAAGAAATTGTAGATATGTTTTGTGAATTTCATAGTCGTGAAAATATTATAAAGGATATTGAAGCAGGAAATACATACATTTTGATGGAGAATAAGGAAATAATTGGTACCGGAACAAAGAATGAATATCATATTACCAGGGTTTATGTTTTGCCCCAATATCAGAAAAAAGGTTATGGAACTTTTATCATGAATCGGCTGGAAGAAATGATAAGTGAAAAGTATAATTACGCTAATATAGATGCCTCATTGCCAGCCTGCAGATTATATTCTCGTTTAGGTTATCAAACCGTAGATCATGGGATTTGGGAATGTAAAAATGGTGTAATACAGGTTTATGAAATCATGAAGAAACAATTGATAAACGAATCATTAGAGAAGTTAATCATAAGACCATATAAGCCAAAAGACGCAGAGGCGATAGTAAGCTGGATTAAAGATGAAAGGGCTCTTCGTAAATGGAGTTCTGATAGATATGGTGCGTATCCAATAACGGCGGAAGATATTAATTATAAGTATCTTAAGTGTAATGGTGATTGTGAGGAACCGGATAATTTTTATCCTATAACAGCTGTGGATGCAAATGGTCCGGTTGGTCATTTGATTATGCGCTATACGAATAAGAAAAAGACTATAATCCGTTTGGGATTTATTATTGTTGATGACAGTAAGCGTGGTATGGGCTACGGAAAAAGAATGATACAGATGGCTATGCGATATGCCTTTGATATGTTGAAAGCAGAAAAAATAACATTGGGCGTTTTTAATAACAACCCTTCGGCATATTATTGCTACAAAGCAGCCGGATTTAATGAGATTTCTATGAAAGAAGATATAGTCTTTGAAATACTTGGAGAAAAGTGGAAATGTATAGAATTGGAGATAAACAAAGAATGAATTGCTTCTCGGCAATTTCCTCCAAAATTTAGTGTAGGTACAATTTGCATTTATGTTCTCCTTTTCTATCAAATAACAATTCTTTTTGAGCTTTAATTTCATAACATTTGTCTTGCCTTTTTTACAGCTTTCTTATTGGAAAAAACATGTACTCTTTCCCGGTCTGAGGGCATGTAAAATCATGAACTGCTCCAGCTAATGCAATATCATGCGCCTGCAGATATTGTATTACTTCTGAAAAAATGCTATCGTTTTCACGTTCCACATAAATATACTCATAGCCGGGAATCACCCATTTTGTCCAGCCATCGGGGGTTTCTGCGCCATCGTTACACTCTACTCCCGCAAGATAAAGTCCATTACTGAAGTCTTCCCAAGGATGGAATGACTGGGAGAAATCAGACATTGCGCCCCATATTCCGCAGAGGTTTCCCTCTTCATCTTTCTTTGCCAGATGCTCTACTTCTCCAAAATGGGAATTTGCTTCATTCCATAACTTCTGAATAAAGCCGGCTCCATCGGTTGTTGCCCCTTCTTTTCCGATTACAATAAAAGACTCTTTTTCGCACCTTTCGATTTTCATTGATTTGTTATTCCCTTCGCTTTATATTTCATTACATTTTAAATGATTTTGTTTTTTCAGTTTTGGCTATATTTATCATAGCGGGCCGCTTTTCCATTTTTCAGGGTAAGGTTGTCGGTTGGGCAGAGCCGTGTACAAAGTCCGCAGTCTGCTCCATTGGAACAGACTGTGTGGATTCATTTCAACAAACAGACAAGCTTTCGGACACAGTGTTCTGTGTTCCCGGTTCTGCTTAAATAAACACCAATCATACAAAAAGACACCAGTGCACACCAAATTTGTCAATGAGTGTAAATTGGAACGGGCTATAATCACATGGTCCGACAGGGGTATAACTGACTGCCTCCTCTTTCAGCACATCATAAGCTTTTTGAACTTCTTTTTCATGGCCGGCTCCGAAATGAAAACAAAACATCATAGTATTTCCTATAGCAACATCCTCAGAAATTTCGGAAACAGCCAGTATCTGACCATAGGCATTTAATTCGGAATGCATATAGCCGCCCCTGTCATCAGGATATGCACATAGAAGTTCGGCATGAAAAGCCTTTTGGTAAAGAGCTACTGCTTCCGTGCTATTTCTTACAAATACCTGCATCATTGATCGCAACATATTATTGATACATTTCCCTCCATAGTCATGGTTTTTGAATTTATTCTTTTGGTGTTAGTCAGCAAATAGGTCGGTAAGGTCATATGGCCAGTAAACCAGATTCTCTTACGTCCCTATTGCTAT
>VSOA01000381.1 GCA_009774585.1 Lachnospiraceae bacterium | reverse complement strand
ACAACAATTTTCATTGTATTTCTCTCCTTATATTATTTATTTTTATATCTTGTGTTATTTTATAAGCCGATGTTCCCGTCTTACTTAAGCAAAGAACCGGAAATAACCATTCTCTGAACTTCGCTTGTTCCTTCGTAGATTTCCGTAATCTTCGCATCACGCATCATACGCTCTACATCGTACTCTCTGATGTAGCCGTAACCGCCGTGGAGCTGTACAGCCTTGGTTGTTACTTCCATAGCAACTTCTGCGGCATATAACTTCGCCATAGCTGCCTCTACAGAGTAAACTTTCTGAGTAGCCTTCGCCATAGCTGCCTTGTATACAAGAAGCTGCGCCGCCTGTACCTTAGTAGCCATATCAGCAAGCTGGAACTGTGTATTCTGGAATGCACCGATTGTTCTGCCAAACTGTTTTCTTTCTTTTACATACTGGATGGTTGTCTCCAGCGCACCTTCTGCAAGACCAAGCGCCTGAGAAGCAATACCGATACGACCGCCGTCCAGCGTATGCATTGCGATACCAAAACCTTTGCCCTGCTGTCCAAGTAAATTATCCTTCGGAATGCGGCAGTCTGTAAAGATTAACTCATATGTGGATGAACCACGGATACCCATCTTCTTTTCCTTCGTACCGAAAGTAAAGCCGGGTGTTCCTTTTTCAACGATAAATGCGGAGATTTCTTTGGTCATTCTACCGCGTTTTTCAACCGTACCGGTAATCGCAAAGATTACATATACATCTGCTTCCTTACCGTTCGTAATAAAGCATTTGGAGCCGTTCAGTACCCACTCGTCTCCGTCGAGTACTGCCTTAGTCTGCTGTCCCTGTGCGTCTGTACCTGCGCCGGGCTCCGTCAGACCGAATGCGCCTAACTTCTCGCCTTTTGCAAGGGGAATCAGATATTTCTGCTTCTGCTCTTCTGTACCGTATGTCATAATCGGGTCGCAGCACAAAGATGTATGTGCGGATACGATAACACCTGTTGTTCCACAAACTTTAGAGAGTTCCTCTACGCACATAGCATATGTAAGAGGATCACAGCCCTGTCCGCCATACTCCTTCGGAACAGGAATTCCAAGGAAACCTAACTTCGCCATCTTCTCAACGGTTTCTCTCGGGAATACTTCTGTCTCATCTACCTCCTGAGCGAGAGGTTTTACTTCTTTTTCAGCGAACTCTTTAAAGAGCGCTCTCGCCATTTCATGTTCTTTGCTTAAAGTAAAATCCATGATTTTTTATTCCTCCATGTTTATTTTGATTGGATAACGACTGTTTTGTCTATATCCATAACGTTTAAAACGATACGGGAAGAATGCTGCTTTTGCATTCAACTCACTCGGGAAGAATGCCGTTTTTGGCATTCTTCTGAAAATAACATAGTTGCTCTTAGGCATCATATTCTGATGCCCTAGTGCAACTTTATTTTCTTTTACTTAGAATAATCAAAGAAACCTACGCCAGTCTTTCTGCCGAGTTTCTTCTCTTCTACCATCTTCTTAAGAAGCGGCTGCGGAGCATACTTCTCATCTTTGGTCTCATTGTAAAGGACTTCCATAATTGCAAGGCAGATATCCAGACCGATCAGATCGCCCAAATGAAGCGGTCCCATAGGATGAGATGCGCCAAGCTGCATAGCAACGTCGATATCTTCAGCGGACGCCGTACCAGCATCGAGAACGCCGATTGCTTCATTTACCATAGGAATCAGGATTCTGTTTACAACAAAGCCGGGAGCTTCCTTAACCTGTACGGGAGTTTTGCCGATTTCCGTTGCAATAGCGGTAATCTTATCCACCATATCCTGAGGAGTATTCTCGCCTCTGATAACCTCTACCAGTTTCATTCTGTCAGCCGGATTGAAGAAGTGCATACCGATCATCGGTCTGTCTAAACCTTCACCAATCTTCGTGATGGAAAGAGAAGATGTATTGGAAGCAAACATACAATCTTTCTTAACGATTCCCATTAACTCTTTGAAAATAGCCTGTTTGATTTCCATCTTCTCAAGAGCAACTTCTACGATTAAATCGCAGTCCGTACAGATACCGTTTAAGCCTGTCGCAATCTTGCCCATAACTTCATCTGCTTTTTCCTGCGTGATTTTTTCCTTGCTTACAAGGAAATTCATATTTTTCTGAATCTTTGCTTTGCCGCCTTCTGCGTACTCCTCTTTGATATCGCAAAGACAAACTTCATATCCGTCTGTCATAGCGAATGCCTGTGCAATACCGGAACCCATTGTTCCCGCACCGATAATACCTACTTTCATTGTAAGTCCTCCTTTATAATTATATATTTCTTACTCAATTATGCCGCTCGAAAATTCCTTTGCTGCGTAAAGCCGTATTTACGCACTCCAATCTTCTCACTGCACGCCGTCAGAAGCAAATGTCTCTTCACGTCGCCTGCCTTCTCGCACGCCTAGCAGTTTTTAAACGGCTCTTTCACTTTCTCCTTATTCTTGTCAAGGAAGAATGCCATGCCATACTTCTGATCTTCTGTCTCGAAACAGTCGCCGAAAAGCTTCTCTTCGATTACAATCGCCTCATCCATGCCAGCCTCTAATCCGTCGTTTATCGCTTTCTTGCAGTTACGAACGGCAATCGGCGCATTCTTTGCGATACCTGCTGCCATCTTCTCGGCTGCCGCCATCAGCTCTTCCTGCGGGTATACGGCGTTCACAAGCCCAATTCTAAGCGCTTCGTCAGCCTTGATATTTCTTGCTGTGTAAATCATCTGTTTCGCCATGCCCGGTCCTACGATTCTTGCAAGTCTCTGTGTACCGCCAAAGCCCGGCGTAATACCCAGACCTACTTCGGGCTGACCGAATACGGCGTTGTCGGAGCAGATTCTGATATCGCAGCTCATGGAGATCTCGCATCCGCCGCCCAGTGCAAAACCGTTAACCGCAGCGATCACAGGGATCG
>VSOA01000038.1 GCA_009774585.1 Lachnospiraceae bacterium | reverse complement strand
CGATCATGCATTGGATTCTGACCTGCATCACGTGGGGGATTTTTGCGGCGGTTCTTATGAAGAAATCGGAGACAAAATATGAGTTTGATTTGTTTGAGGCAAAAAGCGCGAAGATGACACTGGTAAGGCTGGGCTTGTGTCTGTTGTTTGTCGCCGCGGCGTTCTGGCTTGATTATGTGTCATGGGGCGGATTTAAGGTATATCTGGAATGGCAGCGCAGAGGTTCCTTATTGTTTGTTTTTCAGTATGTCTATTATGCTTTTGAGGCGATGCTGTTTCTGCTGATTATTGTGTTCGGACAGAAGGCGTGTGAAGTCTGGTTTCACCGGGAAAATTTCCCTTTCGGCGGAATCATCTGTGGGTTGACATGGGGACTTGCGCACATGTTTACGAAGGATATTCTTACCGGCATACTCGGCTTGGTTCTCGGCGTGGCGATGGGCAGCGTATACCTTGTGGTGAACAGAGACTTGCGCAAGGCATATGTGGTGATGTTTCTGATGTTCGTGCTATAATTGTAGGAGCGGAATAGTGGTGATTAAGAGAAGAAAAATAAAAAAACGGTAAAGTCGATGAAAATGAAAATATTGGTTGCGCAACCGGTATTTGCAGGTCTGACATCTGAAATATGTCGCGCAACCTAAGATGTATTTTTATGATGATAGCAACAGAAGCCGGAGGGGATATTCGGGCAGAGTGAACAGGTACATGAGGAGCAGAATATTCTTGATGGGGAAAAGGAGACTATGATCATGGAAAACAAACTATTTACAAGGGATTTTACATTAGTGGTAATCGGGCAGATTATCTCACTATTCGGCAATGCGGCGGTTCGATTCGCATTGCCGCTTTATTTATTGAACCAGACGGGTTCGTCTGCACTGTACGGGACGGTTATGGCGCTGTCGTTTATTCCGGCGGTGCTATTGTCGCCGGTGGGCGGTCTGATTGCCGACCGTGTCAATAAAAGGAATATCATGGTGGTATTGGATTTCTCTACGGCAGGGTTGATGCTGCTGTTTATGCTGCTGATGAATCATGTCAGTCTGGTATTTCTTCTTACCGTCACATTAATGATTCTGTATGGGATTGCGGGAGCCTATCAGCCCGCAGTACAGGCGAGCGTACCCGCACTGATGGCACAGGATAAGATTATGAGTGCGAATGCGGTAATCAATGTCATCAGTTCTTTTGCTTCATTGCTCGGTCCGGTACTTGGCGGTATTCTGTACAGCGCGTATGGGCTGCTTCCGGTGCTGGCAGTGAGCATCGTCAGCTTTGTCATGTCCGCCGTCATGGAGATTTTTATCAGGATACCTCATCAGAAACGGACAGTAAAAGGCGGTATTGTGCGAGTGGCACTGGGGGATTTCAAAGAAAGCGTCCGTTTTATAGGCAGGGACAAACCGGTAATTGGTCAGGGAATGCTTGTAGTCTGCGGCATCAATCTGTTTTTATCTGCCATGATTATTGTGGGTCTGCCTTATCTGATCACGGAAGTACTTCCTTTTGAGGCAGCACAGGCAAACAGACTGTACGGATATGCGCAGGGCGCGCTGGCGGCAGGCGGCATTGCGGGCGGTATCGGTGCCGGTGTTCTGGCAAGATGGCTTAAAGTAAAGAAGGTAGGAAATCTGTTGATTATGGGCACCATGTGTGTGCTCCCGATGGGTTTTGCACTATTGTGTATGGACAACGGTATGGCAGTTTATATGACAATCACAATATGCTGCTTTGTGATCATGGTGATCTCCACGATATTTACGGTGCAGATCATGTCATTTATGCAGGCGGAGACGCCGCAGAATCTTGTGGGTAAAGTGATTGCGCTGGCGATGACAAGTTCCATGTGCGCACAGCCTTTTGGGAATGCGTTGTATGGATTCTTATTTGAATTAGCGGCAGGGCATGAGGCGGTAGTGGTATTGTTTGCAGGTGTGGTTTCACTTATGATTGCAGTTGGGGCGAGAAAGCTGTTTATGAAACTGTAACCATTTATGTAATGTCAATTATAAAATATGAAATGAAATAAATACTGATAATTTGTTTCGGAACCATGACGTCTTATGATATACTGGACAAAAGCCCGGTGGCTAAAAATGGGGGACGAAGGAAATTATGCTGAATTATTTATCGAGTCTGGACGACAACATACTGCTCTTTTTTCAGGAGGTAATCAGAAATCCGGTGATGACGCCAATCCTCAAGGTTATTACGACGCTGGGGAACGGCGGCGCAATCTGGATTGCACTTACGATACTCATGCTGGTGCTTCCGAAAATGCGAAAAGTGGGGTTTATGACAAGCCTGTCACTTATCGGAACATTGCTGGTCAATAACGTATTTCTTAAGAATGTGGTGAATCGAACGCGTCCGTATGAGGTGATAGAGGGGCTGACTTATCTTGTGCGGACGCCCGTGGATTCCTCTTTCCCGTCGGGGCATTCGGCATGTTCTTTTGCGGTGGCGTGTATTATGTTCCGCAGACTTCCGAGAAAGTACGGTGTACCGGCGTTGATTCTGGCAATTCTGATCGCGCTCTCAAGGTTATATGTCGGTGTGCATTATCCGAGCGACGTGTTGTTCGGAACGATCAGCGGTATTGCGATCAGCTACGCCGCGGAGGCGTTGGCAGAGTGGATCATGAAGCGGAAGAGTCGTTCCGGAGAGGGAAAAGGTGACTGAATATGGAAAAAATAAAATTTGCGATCTTGGCAACCGGAAATATTGCGAACAGTATGGCGGAGGCGGTGAGCCGGCTTGAGATGTTTGAATGTTATGCAGCGGCGTCCAGAAGCCATGAGCGGGCGAAAGATTTTGCAGAGAAATGGGGATTTGAGAAAGCGTATGGTTCTTACGAGGAACTGGTGGAAGATGCGGAAGTGGAACTTGTCTATGTGGCGTCTCCGCACTCGCATCATTATCAGCATGCGAGGCTTTGTCTGGAGCATGGGAAGCATGTGCTTTTGGAGAAGGCGTTTACCGTCAATGCCCGTCAGGCGGAAGAGTTGATTACATTGGCAAGAGAGAAAGGACTTCTTTTGGCGGAGGCATTCTGGCCAAGATATATGCCAAGCAGGAAGATGATCGCTGACTTGATCGCGCAGGGAACCATCGGGGAGGTACGGTCTGTCGTGGCAGATTTTGGTGCGCCCCTCACTCATATAGAACGGTTATATAAGCCTGAACTGGCTGGCGGCGCGCTGCTGGACTTAGGAGTCTATCCGTTAAATTTTGCGTTGACAATTTTCACGGGAAAAGTGCTGGATATTCAGTCGAATGCGGTTATGTCGCCGGAGGGCGTGGATTGGATGAACGGAATCACGCTGACGTTTGAGGATAACAAGATAGCGGTTCTGCACAGCAATATGATGGCGTGTATGGATAGCCGCGGAACCATCTATGGTGACAAGGGCTATATCGAGATGGGCGATTTAAATAACTGCTCAGAAATCCGTGTCTATGATGAGAGCAGGAAACTGAGCGCACGTTATCCGGTGCCGGAACAGATCAACGGATATGAATACGAAGCGATTGCCTGCGCGGAAGCAATCAGAAACAGTCAGGTGGAGTGTGCGCAGATGCCTCATAGCGAGACAATGCGTCTGATGAGAATCTTAGATGCTGTCAGGCAGCAGTGGGGATTTAAGCTGCCCTGCGAATGATGCACATCTTTTTGTGCGGGCGGAAGCGAAGGCAGGTATGACGATCATGATTGTACTGCTTTCGCGCGTATTTCTGATGCCGCTGCTGCGATTGTTAAATACGCCGGAAGAAGTTATAGAGTTGTCTTTTGCATACATATATACCTTGCTTCTTTTTGTCGGAGTAATGTTTGCCTATAATCTGCTTTCCGCGCTTTTGCGTGCTGTTGGCAACAGTGTGGCGCCCTTGGTATTTTTGATTTTGGCGGCGGTATTGAATATTTTTCTGGATATTCTGTTTATTACAAGGTTCGGCATGGGTGTGCGGGGCGCGGCTGTTGCGACGGTACTGGCACAAGGTGTTTCGGTAATTTTATGTCTGGTTTATATCTACTTGAAGTGTCGTCTGCTGATCCCATCCGGAGAGCATTTTGTAATCGAATCTAAGCTATACAAGGAACTGCTTAGTCAGGGAGTTTCCATGGGATTGATGAATGCAATCGTATCCACGGGAACCGTAATCCTACAGTCTGCCATCAACGGTCTGGGATATCTTGTGATCGCCGGGCATACTGCTGCCAGAAAAGTGAATAGCTTCTGTATGATGCCGATGTCCGTTACTGGTATGGCTGTCTCTACCTTTGTCTCTCAAAACCGTGGAGCAGGACAGGGTGAGAGAATCCGCAGAGGGGTTCGTTATGGAAATATTTTATGCGTGTGCTGGGGAATTGTATTGATGGCAATCCTATATCCGGGTGCGCCGGGACTGATCGCATTGATATCCGGGTCCGCAGAGGCAGTTGTTCTGGATATCGGCAAGCGGTATCTGTGGTTTACGGCGCCCTTCTACATTGTTTTGGGCTATGTGTTTCTTATGCGGTCTTCCCTTCAGGCAATTGGACAGAAGATTCTGCCGTTAGTATCAAGCGCTATGGAGTTTGTCGGTAAAATCCTGTTTGCGGCGGTCGTTATTCCTAAAATAGGATATGCAGGTGTTATCCTATGCGAACCGCTTATCTGGTGTTTGATGACAATGCAGCTTGTCTGGGCGTTCTATAGAGATCCGTATATCAGACAATTTAAAAATAAAAAAGTGAAATTATATGGCAGTCGAAAGGAGAACTGACATCATGCACTTCGTAGATGCCAAGGGTATTTTGTCATCTCAAAACGGTATGAATCTGTATCGCGGGTGCACCCACGGCTGCATCTACTGTGACAGCCGCAGCGAGTGTTACCAGATGAAACATGACTTTGAGGATATTGAAGTAAAGCAGAATGCACCGGAACTATTGGAACGGGCGCTTCGCTCTAAACGCAGGAAATGTATGATTGGAACAGGAGCGATGTGTGACCCGTATATGCATTGCGAGGAACAGCTTAAGCTTACGAGAAGGTGTCTGGAACTGATTGACGAGTATGGATTCGGCGTCACGGTGCAGACGAAATCGGACCGGATTCTGCGGGATTTGGATTTGCTTACAAGTATTAACCGCAAGGCGAAATGTGTGGTGCAGATGACGCTGACCACCTATGACGAAGAACTATGCCGTATCGTGGAACCGAAGGTGTGTACCTCGAGAAGGCGTTATGAGGTACTGCAGATTATGAAAGAAAACGGCGTTCCCACGGTGGTGTGGCTGTCGCCGATTCTGCCTTATATCAACGATACAAGGGAGAATATCGAAGGAATTCTTGAATATTGCCGCGAGGCAGGAGTATATGGAATTATCTGCTTCGGGATGGGGGTGACCTTGCGAAAAGGGGACAGAGAGTATTTCTGTGCCGCGCTCGATAAGCATTTTCCGGGGATGCATGAGAAGTATCACCGTCGATTCGGATATGATTATGAAATCCCCAGCGAGCACTCGGGGGAGCTTATGAGGTATTTCCGGAGTTTCTGCAAGGAAAATCACATTGTGAGCGATGTTGAACGCATCTTCGCTTATCTGCGGGAATTTCCGGAGAACAAAGGGTATGAGCAGTTGTCACTGTTTTAGGAATCTGCAGTGCGAAGAAGAGGATAGAAACCTATTATGAAAACAATATTTTTAATGCGGCATGGGCAGACCTTATTCAATGTGATGGATGTGAATCAGGGCCAATGCGATTCTCCGCTGACGGAGAAGGGAATCAGACAGGCGCTTACTGCGAAAAAATGGTATCAGGATCACCATATCAAATTTGATTCCGTATATAGTTTTACCGCAGAACGAGCATGTGATACAGCAGAGCTGATTACCGAGATGCCCTATACAAGGCTGAAAGGCTTGAAAGAAATATTTTTAGGGACGAAAGAGGCGTCGCCAAACAGTGAGAATCCTAAGTACCCATATGGGGATTAAAAGGTTTCTCAAAGCAATTTGTTATGAAGGTGAAGAAAAGGGTTTTATCGGCAATTGCGGTATCGTACAGCTTGCGTATGTGGACGGTCATTTTACCGTAATTCAGATTGTCAATTTTGAAGAAGAAAAATAAATTATAACGTCAAATATTATAATTATAAGTATAAATATATTTACAAATTCGTCAGACATATGTTATAGTAGTGGAAAGCATATTTTCTATTATGACAGTTCGGTAATATCTATTCATATTCTATGTTTCAGAAAATCCATGCTTTGAACCCAATCAACAATTATAAAAGCGGGAGAAGCTGGAACGGTTCTCCTGTGACAGACAGCTTCCGTCGATTGACAGTTTGAGAAAGAGGCTGACATTCATGAAGGAGGACATTGAATGAAGGAAACAAATGTACAACGCAACTACAAGGACACGGTGTTCAGGATGCTGTTTAAGGAGAAAGAGAATCTCCTCAGCTTATATAATGCCTTGAACGGGACAGATTACACAGACGTGGACGGTTTAGAGATTACAACGCTGGAAAATGCAGTCTATATGAACTATAAGAATGACATTTCCTTCGTGTTTGCCTTTGAACTGCTGCTCTATGAACATCAGTCCACAATTAATCCGAACATGCCGTTAAGGGATCTGTTTTATGTAAGCAGTGTGCTTCAAGGTAGGATTCGGAATGATGATCTACATAGTAGTAGGATTGTCAGGATTCCGGCGCCGAAGTTTATTGTTTTTTATAACGGAATGACTGAACAGCCGGAGCAGCAGATGCTTAGACTTTCTGATGCATTTGAGAAGGAGCAGGAACAACCTGCGTTGGAGCTTACCGTAATTGTTTATAACATTAATCTGGGGCATAATTCTGAACTTTTAGAAGCATGCCGTTTATTAAAGGAGTACGCACAGTATGTTGCGCAGGTCAGAATATTTGCTAAGGATATGTCTTTTTTGGAAGCAGTTGAGAGGGCAGTGGACTATTGTGTTGGAAAAGGAATCCTTGAAGATTTTTTATCAAAGAATCGTGCGGAGGCGATAGCGATGAGTATCTTTGAGTATGATGAAGAGAAACATATAAGGAATGAACGGGAAATAGCGCGGGAAGAAGGAAGAGAAGAAGGGGAGAACAGAGCTGTCAAACTGATGCAGAAACTTATAGAAGATGGAAGAGATGAAAATTTAAAGCGTGTTCTGATTGACCGGGAATACCGTGAACAGTTGTATCAGGAATATGGGCTGCAGAAAAGCTGGGAGGATTAGTGTGAAAAAATACAATCTATGTTTTGATATTTGGGGACTGGTACTGTTTTTAGCGATTATGATTCCCAATTTTATCTGGTTTGCGGTTCCGGCGCCAAACGATATCTTAAGGGCAGAATCGGCAACGGCAGCGCTTGATACCATTGCTTCCGTATGTCAGGTATTGATGGTGGCAGCGTTGTGCTTTGTCAGGAATACGGAACAGGTAAAAGCTGGCGGGTATAAAATAAGTATTACGTCTTGGACTATTGCTGTATTTGCCTGCTGTTTTCTATATTATGTGAGCTGGATCATCTATTATCTGGGCATCGTAAATGTACCCGTTATATTTGGACTGACAATCCCGCCGTGTCTTTCATTTTTATTTTTTGCGATTGACAGAAAGAATATGATAGCTGTGGTTCCATGCACCGTTTTTGCGGTCTGCCATGTAATTTATGCGGTTGTCAATTATATTATCTGAGAAGATTTACGTGCACAGTGGCATGAAATTTCGTTTCAAATGCCAGATATTAAGTGAACAGCATTGTCATGTGAGTATAGATTTATTTGAAGGAGAACAGATTTTCATGAATACATTCGACAAGAATGATACTGTCACAGCTACATTAACAAGCCGGAACGTCAAGGAACTTATGCTGTCTTTGGGAGCAGATTTATGCGGCATTGCGAGTATGGATAGATTCGATGGTGCGCCGGAGGGGTTTCATCCGCTTGATGTGATGCCGTCTTGTAAGTCAGTCATTTCTTTCGGATGCAGATTTCCTGTAGGAACACTGCGGTGTAGCAGTTCAGTTCCGTATACAAGGGTGCGCAACTCTGTCACGCCGAAGATGGATGCCATAGCGCTTGATTTTTGTATTGAGATGGAGAAAAGAGGAGCAGTCTGTGTGCCAATTCCCACCAATGAAAGTGTGTGGGATGAGAAAACAGGACGGTATCGGTCTATTGTATCGCAGAAACATGCCGCGCAGGCAGCGGGGCTCGGAACGATAGGGAGACATTCTCTGTTGATCACACCGGAGTTTGGGAGCATGGTCTGGCTGGGAGCGGTTTTGTGTGAACGGGAATTAGAGCCGGATGTGCTGAAAGAGAATATTTGTAATGATTGTAACCGCTGTGTGGAAGTCTGCCCGGTAAGCGCGCTGGAAGAACGGGAACTTAAGCAGCAGGTCTGTTGGAATTATGCTTTCGGGGATGACGAGCGGTTACAATCATGGGTCATTTCATGTCACAAGTGCAGGGATGTCTGCCCATATAATTTAGGAAGCAAAAATACGTTGTAGGGACAAATGATAGCAAATCTATTTGATATCCAGTTCAGGCGGTACGTCAATTTCGTCGGATACATATTTTCCGTTTTTCTTGCGCTGCCTGACACATTCGGTCAAAAGATACTCAATCTGCCCATTCACGGAGCGGAAGTCATCTTCCGCCCATGAAGCGATGGCATCATAAAGCTTTGCAGATAATCTGAGGGGCACTTGTTTCTTGCCTGAATCTCCCATAGTGTCCGACCTTTCTTTGTGTGATAGGAAGTTGCCGCAGTCTAATGGCTGATGTATCGGTACAGCTTAGAGCCTGCTGTATTAGTAGAGACTTCCGGAGTTGACCACCGGCTGGGCATCATGGTTGCCGCACAGAACGACTAACAGGTTGGAAACCATGGCTGCTTTGCGTTCTTCGTCCAGTTCGACGGTATGACTTTCATTTAAGCGCTCCAATGCCATTTCTACCATGCCAACTGCGCCGTCAACAATCATCTTTCTTGCGTCTATGATAGCAGACGCCTGCTGTCTCTGCAACATTACTGCGGCAATCTCAGGTGCGTATGCAAGATACGTGATTCTTGCCTCCACAATCTCGATACCTGCGTCTTCCACTCTGGTCTGAATTTCATCCCGTATCTTTCCGGCTACGATTTCGCTCGAACCACGCAGACTGCCTTCGTCAGCCAGACCGTCTCCGGTAGTGTCCACGTTGGGCGCTACGTCGTAAGGATAGATGCGTACAATGTTGCGAAGGGCGCTGTCACATTGCAAAGATAGAAATTCTTTATAATTATCTACATTGAAGACGGCTTTGGCGGTGTCTACGATGCGCCATGTCACTGCAATGCCGATTTCGATAGGATTGCCGAGACAGTCGTTGATTTTCTGGCGGCTGTTGTTTAAGGTCATAATTTTCAGCGAAAGTTTATTGGAGGGTGCTTCCAGCCGGATGTTCGAAGCCGCATCGGCTATGACCAGCGCGCCGTTTGCACTGCTAAGACCTTTCACGTCGTCGCTCTGGCTCAGTTTCGTATGAGAAGCCGGATTGACGCCGGCACAGAAAGGATTGACGAAATAGAAACCGTCGCCTTTGAGTGTTCCAATATATTTACCGAACAGAGTCAGCACCAACGCTTCCTGCGGTTTTAAAACTTTCAGTCCGCAGAAGATAATCCAGCCGAGACATATAAATATCAGACATATGACAAAAAGCGCCGTTGTAAGCGGAGTGTCAGTCTCAGCCTCGAAGTTTATAATGCCGATGATGAGTCCCACAATCGCTAGGATATAGAGTAAAAGCGTGATAAGCAGCATGAACAATCCGTTCTTTTTACCCTGAATCAGTTTTTCTTCTAAAATTTTATCATCCATGAAGTCCTCCGTTCTGAAGCCATAGTAATGAAATAGATGCTGTATGTATGCAGTATTTCGGCATTTGCTTCCAATAGAATATTTATTTGATATCATTATGATATCACAATGATTTAAAATGTCAATACATTTTAGATTTTGTTTTATGAATAGATGAAACTGTGATAAAATAAACAAAGGTTGGGCAGTTACGGGGAAGCATATGCTTAGATTTATAGAATGAATTCATTCTAAATATATGAGAAGAGGATTAAGAAACAATGTCGGTTACGATTTTTACAATGACACATAAGAAATTTAAGACGCCGGAGGACTCCATCTACATGCCGTTACATGTAGGTCGTGCCGGGGCGCAGGATTATGGTTATGCAGGAGACAATACGGGCGATAACATATCCGATAAGAACTGCTATTACGGGGAGCTGACAGGCGTGTACTGGGTGTGGAAGAATATCCGTACATCAGATTATGTCGGAATCTGTCATTATAGGAGGTATTTCTGCACCGAGGAGGGCAGGATTCTTAATGAGGAGGATTATCTGTCTATCCTGAAAGATTATGATATCATTACATCCAAGAAATTGAAATTAAACTTTTCATATTTTGACGGCTATGCGAGCGACTACAACATCTTCGATCTGGTGACTACGGGGGAGGTCATCAGGCAGATGTATCCGGCTTACTATGATACTTTTGAACGTCTGGTTCATGATAGAGGCACTTATTTCGGCAATATGATGGTGTCTTCCAAGGAACTGTATGACGAGTATGCCGAGTGGCTTTTTGCTATTTTTGCAGAAGTGGAGAAGCGGATTGACCCCAGCGGGTACGATGATTATCACAAGCGGGTATACGGTTTTATCTCAGAATTTCTGTTGCTTGTATGGGCGGAAGTGAAGGGACTTAAGGTCTATGAGTGTAAAGTCGGTATGACCACCGAGAAGTATGAGACGAAGCAGATGAAGGAGAGACTGGCGGATTATTTTGCACAGGGAGACCTTGCGGGTGCCAAAGAGTATTTCTTAAGTGTGCTGGAAAAAAGGCCGGATGTGCTTATGGAGGCTTCAGATATCACGGGAGAACTGAAAATGTCCATGCAGGTCATTGCCGTCTGCGAATTGGAGAGACAGACATACGGAGAAAGTGTGCTTGACAGAATCAGAGAGAAACACCAGAAAGAGACGGCTGACCGAGAGAAAATATTTGCAGAACTGATGCATTATTTTGGCAGGTTGAATGAGACTGTGAATGATTGCAAAGTAAAGCAGCCGAGTGAGTCGGACATTCAATTTCTGAAGCGGGAAAAGGTGAGCGGCATTGCCATAGAAGCTTCCGCAAGACTCTTTATCACAGAGGAGAAAGAGCTTGCGGAAGTTACGGGCTGTCTCATGAAATATCTGATATAAATGCTGCGTTTTCTTTTGCCGTAAAATTGACCTTTCAATCAGGAGGCTACTCGTTGCTGACCGTAAGAACGGAGGTATCTATCGTCGGGTCGGCGGCATCGCCTTCTGTCTTGCCGAGATAGGTAAGGGAGCCGTCTTCCAGATAACGGTAGAAATAACTGTAATAGACATACTCGGTGTCTATGTCCTCTCCGGACACAAACATGAGTTCCACATAATTGTCGTCGGGGACAAGGTCATACAAGTACAAAGGCGTTTCCGGCCATGTGGTAAATGTCTGCGCGAATTGTGTCTGAATTTCTTCATCTCCGCTCTGGGCGAAATCGACATCATTGATGATCATGTGCCGTTTCGTCTGAAAAGAGCCATCATCCGAAACCGCGTCTTCATTATAAATAAGAATAGAATCTTCACTGCCGTCACGGTTCAGATCATAATAGTAAGTTTCCTTGGGGGACAGCCTCATTACGAATCTGTCCGTGTAGGCATAGGTATTTTGAAAGCCCATGTCGGCTAAATCACGGTAGGGAATGATGAACTCAATGATACCGGCGGCGAAGGGACCAAGAGCATAGGGACCGCTCATAAATACCAGACCGGAGGTGGACAGATACCAGGAATCGTCTGCATACAGCACGGATTCCAGCGTGCCGTCAGTAATGGCATCCTCCGAGAACATGCGCTCTTTATAGTATTCTGTCTTAGCAAGGTTCTGGTTATAGGCGAGAGTGTCTTCATGAAAAGCGGCGTCATCTTCGCTTAAATCTGTAAAACTAATCAAATCGCCGGTTTTGGCATTGTAGTTGATACCGATGGTATCGTAATTCCCGTGTGCACCGCCCGTATATGCATAGTAGGTCATAGTGAATGAAATGACATTACTGTCAGCCCTTTTCGTCTGAAAAGATAAGTCTTCGCTATAACCTGTGAAAGTGATGGATTCTTTCTCAAAATCCTCACTGTCAGTTTCAAACATGTCAAGATATTCTTTGCCCCATATCTCCACTTCGGGATTGTCATTAAAGGAACTAACCCGAGAAAGGATATCGGCGTTGATTTTGTCGGCGGCTGCCTCGTTTCCCTCAATGGAGACGGTCGGATAAGAACTGCTTTTGTATAGATAGACCGTGCCGTCCTCGGCGGATTTGTTGTTTTCTTCTTCGTTCATAGTAATCGTAATATGAGACGGGTCATTGCCGACAGATGTGTCAGATTCGCTCTCGGAATTTTCCGTAGAGTTGTTTCCCGGGGAATCTGTCGCGATTTGTCCGTCATTATCATTGCCGGCGGTATCTGCAGATTGCTGTGCGCTGTCTTCGGAAGAATCCGCCGTCTCATTCGAGCCGGGAGTGCTTCCGGCATCGGTACCCGGATCTGAACCGCAGGCTGTGCAGCAGGCGGCTGTGCCAAGAAGCAGGGCACAGGATAAAGCATATGCCGGCATTTTGTTCATAAAGTGTCTGATCACATTGTTTTTCTTCATAATGTCCTCCGTAATTTCCCATTATCTGTCATATGGTATTCTGCAATGAATGCTACGGCACAAATCAAATGATGTGTGCAGAACATTGACGATACAAGACAATAGGATATTCATTTGATATTGATTATAGTATATATTCAATTGATCCAAATTATTATCAGCGTATGGATTAGTATGACAGTTTAAGAGCAAAATAGCAAGACCTGTCAATGAAATGATGCAAAAATGATACAAACGCATAACGAACAACTGCATAACGAACAACCGCACCCGGAAGCGGATGCGGTCGTTCTTACACAACATATGAACTCTTAATATGATATTCCGTATACTTACGCAGTCTGCATGTGTACCGGAGAATATCCGTTAACCGAGTAAGGACAGAGCCAACTGGTTGGACTGATTTGCCTGTGATAACATGGATGTACCTGCCTGCTGCAAGATGTTGTTGTTCGCGTACTTAACCATCTCTGTAGCGATGTCTGTATCACGGATCGCTGCTTCTGCAGATGTGGTGTTCTCTACTACGTTATCAAGGTTGTTGATCGTATGCTCAAGTCTGTTCTGTACGGCACCAAGATCAGATCTCTGCTGGGATACCAGTGCCAGTGCAGCCTTTGCGAATGCATTTAAGGAGTTGAAATCCTTCTGCGTTGCAACAGTTTTTTCGCTGCCTGCTGTCAAGCCTGTAAAGGTGGTAATCAATTTATTACCCATTTCGGAAGTCATTTTTACTTCTTTGTCTTTAACAGATCCATCTTTATCTAACTGGTGGAAGGTGACTGCTGTGTAAAGCTTGGTATTGATATTGTCAGCCAAACCTTTCATAGACATATTTTCGATGTCGATATCGATGTGCTGTCCAGCCTCTGCACCTACCTGAAGGCCCTTGCCTGTGAAATCACCGTCTAATAAGTTCATCTCGTTGAAGGTCGTTGTGCTCTGTACACGGTCAATTTCACTCATTAACTGTCCAATTTCTCTCTGGATGTATGCACGGTCTGTTGTTGTCATCGTGCCGTTCTCACCCTTTACGGACAGCTCATTGATTCTCTGTAACATATCATGCACTTCTGTCAGGGCGCCTTCTGCCGTCTGTACTGCACTGATACCGTCCTGTGCGTTAGCGGATGCCTGTGTAAGACCTCTCACCTGACGTCTCATCTTCTCGGAAATCGCAAGACCTGCTGCATCGTCTGCTGCACGGTTGATCTTGTAACCGGATGATAACTTCTCTGTTGACTTAGCCTGTGCGCTTGTTGTCAGACCAAGCATTCTGTTGGAATTCATTGCTGTAATGTTGTGTTGTACTATCATAATTTTCCTCCTTGATTTTGCCAGCCGCAATTCCGTTTACGGCCGTTGTGATATTATTAAGTTATATTGTAATCCCGAAGCCCCTAGGATAGCCTCGGGTGATTACCCTGTTTAAGAATGATTCTTTTTCTTGCGGTATTTCGCCGGAAGTTCCGGCACGGCGTAATAGTGCGAAAGTTTTTTCTTCTCTTCCGGATCGACCGTTCGTTCTTCAAGCACTTTGCTGCGGACGACATTGACTTCTTTCGGGACATCTAACATTACCCGGGTATGGTTTTTACTGCCGCCCAAGAAAACAATTTTGATATCGTTGCCAATCATCAAATATTCTTCCGTGCTTACCGTCAGTCTTAACATCGTGATACCTCCCTGCATTTCTTTATTCTATAAAGCTGCTTCCCTGCATTTCCATCTTGTGAAGGGGAATGCAACAGTTGTATAAGAAGTGTTGCATTCATGCCCCGACATTGCATGGGTGAAGCATCAGTAAGGCTGTGTGCATATAACTATGTGGGCACGGCGTTACATTTACAACGGATAGTTGTATAGTGATGAAAGGACTAATTTCAGATGCAAAGGAGAATAGATATGAGCACAACATACCCAATCAAAAATGAAGAAAAATTGGAGAAATTTAAAGAGTACTATTTGACGGTCAAACCCGAATACAGAAATTATACAATGATTATCCTTGGGCTGAATACGGCGTTTCGCATCAGTGATTTACTGATGCTAAAGTGGGGAGATGTATATAATAAGAAGAAACAGTGTTTCAAGGAGCACATCTGTATTATCGAACATAAGACCGGAAAAGAGAGGAGTGTTGCGGTCAACGCAAATGTCTGTAAAGCGCTTAATGTTCTTGGGGAAAGCGGTCGTGAAATCAATGAGAATGATTATCTTTTTGCAGGCGGAAGGAAGGCAGAGGCGCACTTATCGCGTTCTCAGGCATTTCGTATTGTGAAAGAAGCAGCGGAATATGCGGGCTTGGACGAGCATATCAGTTGTCATTCTCTTCGTAAGACATTCGGATATCACGCATGGAAGCAGGGGGTTCAGCCTGCGCTGCTAATGGAACTTTATAATCATTCCTCCTATCGTGTGACGAAGAAGTATCTGTGTATTGAGCAGGAGGATAAGGACAGAGTTTATCTGAATGTACAACTGTAGAAACATTGTAAAATTGGCGGATTTCAATGTAATGCAGTCTATTTAACTGGTTATAAACACTATTTTTGAAAAATTTAAATCCGGGTCTAAAGTATTTGGCGAGGGCGCCGATATATAAAATGTAAGGCATACATGCAACACTTCTTATACAAGTGTTGCATTTTTTTGTGTCTGTATCACAATGAAACAGGGTAATTATATTATATCCTTATAGAACAGGGGCTATGCTTTTATGCGCGGAACGTATTATGATTAGAAGAGTTTTCAGGATTTTCCACGCATATTATGAATTATGCTTTTCAACCCGCATTCTTTGTGATATAATGCGAGTCGGGAATTGTGTAGTGCATATATATGCAGAGTATGCATAATCCGGATTTATGCAAATACATATACAGCGAATCGGATGTGCAGGCAGCCCATGACGATGGAAAGGATAGAGACAAATGACAGGGATTCAAGTATGGTTTTCTGATTTCTGTGACCTATTTTATAAATGCTTTATCAGAGAAGACCGCTATAAATTATTATTAGACGGAATCGGCGTCACTATTAAAATTTCTCTTTTAGCAGTATTTATCGGTATATTGATTGGTATGCTGATTGCAATGTGCAATTTGTCCAAGAGAAAGCTGCCGAGAGTGTTCGGCGGCATTTATACGGACGTGATTCGGGGAACGCCTTCCGTTACCCAGTTGATGATTATTTATTTTGTAATCTTTGCGACAGTAAATCTGGATAAGTGGATTATCGCGGCGATTGCATTTGGTATCAATTCCGGTGCATATGTGTCGGAGATCATACGGGGAGGAATTCTCTCTGTTGACCATGGGCAGACAGAAGCGGGAAGATCACTCGGACTGAACGGTTTTCAGACAATGACGAGGATTGTGATTCCGCAGGCAGTTAAAAATATTTTTCCAGCGCTCTGTAATGAATTTATCGTACTGATCAAAGAAACTGCCATTGTCGGTTATGTAGGACTGATGGATATTCAGAAGGCGGGCGATTTTATTAAGAGTGCAACATTCGAGGCGTTTATGCCGTTAGTTGGAACAGCCGTGATTTACTATGTGCTGATCAAGATATTGACGCTGCTGCTTCGCCAGATTGAGAAACAGTTAAGAAAATCCGATGTCAGGTAGGAAGGAGTATGTTTTATGATTCAGGTAAAGAACTTACATAAAAAATTCGGAGACCTGACAGTTTTAGACGGAATAGACGAGCATATTTCCCAAGGGGAAGTGGTGGTGGTCATCGGACCGTCCGGTTCGGGTAAGAGTACGTTTCTTCGATGTTTAAATCTGCTTGAGAAAGCGACCGACGGTGAGATTTATGTGGACGACCAGCTGATCAATGCGCCCAAGGTGAATGTGAATCATGTCAGACAGAAGATGGGAATGGTATTCCAGCAGTTTAATCTGTTTCCGCATCTTACAATTATGGATAATATTACGCTGGCGCCTGTACTTCTTAAGAAGATGACGAAGGCGGAGGCTGTCCGGAAAGGGCAAGAACTCTTAGAACGCGTGAATCTTTCTGAGAAGGCGAACGCTTATCCGGCACAGTTATCCGGCGGACAGAAGCAGCGTGTTGCGATTGCGCGGGCGCTTGCGATGAATCCGGAGATTATGCTCTTTGATGAACCGACTTCGGCGCTTGACCCGGAGATGGTAGGCGAGGTATTGGACGTTATGAAAGACCTGGCCGAATCGGGTATGACGATGGTGATAGTCACCCATGAGATGGGATTTGCCAGAGAAGTGGCTTCCAGAGTACTCTTTATCGATCAGGGCAAAGTCATGGAGAGCGGCACGCCGGATGAGGTGTTCAGCAATCCGAAGAATGAGAGGACTAAGCTCTTCTTAAGTAAAGTATTATAATATGGCATAGAGTATTGCAATATTATAAGTCGTGGAACAATTCCACTTATTATGGTATCAAACCATCTTCCGGGCATAGCGGATTGCGGTATGGCGGCAGGAGAGATGGTTTCAGATACAGGTAACAGACTGTTGATGTGACAGGCAGTTACTGATACACAATCTATTTATTATAGGAGGAGACTATTATGAAAAAAATGACAAAGGCAGCGGCGCTTGTACTTACCATGGTTATGATGGCGTCCGCGCTGACAGCGTGCGGAGACAAAGCGGATGCGACAACAGACGCGGCTAACACAGAGACGGCAGCTTCCGATGAAGCAGCAGAGACAGATACAGCCGGTACAGAGGCAGATGCAGCCGGTGCAGAGACAGATACAGCCGGTACAGAGGCAGATGCAGCCGATACAGAGGCAGCAGATGCAGGGGCAATGACAAAGACGGAGGGTGTTATCACATTCGGGACAAATGCAGAATTCCCGCCCTTTGAGTTCGTTGCAAGTAGCGGCGTGATCGATCAGTATGACGGTATCGATATGGCGATTGCAAAGCAGATTGCAGAGGAAAATGGTATGACGGCTGCAGTTGAGAATATGGAATTTGACTCGCTGCTCATCGCATTACAGAACGGACAGATTGATGCGGCCATTGCAGGTATGACAGTGACAGAGGAGAGACTGGAAACCGTTGATTTTTCCACACCATATTACACGGCAACACAGGTTATGATCGTGAAGGAAGATTCTGATATTGCGGCTGCGGCGGACATGGCGGACAAGAAGATTTGTGTTGTACAAGGCTATACCGGCGAGATTTGTGTGAAAGATATGGGATATCCTTATGAGGCATTTAAGAAGGGTACGGAAGCAGTGATGGAACTGGTAAACGGCAAATGCGATGTAGTCGTAATTGATTCAGCAACGGCACAGAAATATATCAGTGATAATGAAGGACTTAAGATTGTGGAAGATTCCACAGCTTTCGAATCTGAGGAATATGCGATTGCCGTAAAGAAAGGCAATACGGCGCTTCTCGATATGATCAATAAAGCGATTGAGACGAAGCTTGCTGACGGCACGATCTCCGAGCTGGGTGTAAAGTATACCGAGGAGACTACGGCTGAATAAAAATGTGAGGGCTGCTGCACCGAGTATGATGAAGTATATCACATATTAGTGCGCAGCCCTTTTGATTGCTTTATCGTGACGACTATTTGTTTTAGAATCGGGTACTTGAATTTAATGCTCGATTGAAATTCCATAATCCAAGATTATATTGCCTTTTTCATCAGGTGTCGTAAATCTCGGGCAGTTACATCGTTCAAAACACCAGTCATCTTCTTTGCGCTTCAAACCATGGTCATTCAATGCTTTCAAGCACATGGTATGCGTATCCATTGCATAGAACTCATTACTATTCTCTTTGCCATACAGATAACATACGGCATAATCCAACGGCTCTATATCGACATATTCAAAACCCTCCGGAACTTCTGTGTTTACCGGAAAGAACATACCAATCCAATGCTCGGGCATACCGTTCACGATATGTACGGCACCAATATAGGCATCTGCGTTAAAAGGAAGAGGTTTCATTGTTTCTAACGCTGCAAACCAATTATTTTCCCACCACTCGTTCCAATTCGGACCATTTACATATTTTTTGCCGATCAATCGTGTTGCAGGGCATGTTTCTCTTTTTATCTCTAAAATTTTAACAGCCATGTTACGCCTTCCATCTTGCCAGAGTCGGGAAATACTGCATCAATCCCGCTTTTGCTTCCTCGATTGTCTTGCTGCGTCCGCCCTCGACTTCGAAAGGCGCACAGAAATCAGCCATTTCTTCCATGGTACAGTCCTGCGCAAACGCCCCTTCCTTATAGCAGTAGCAGCAGTACTCGTCATTCTTACTGCCGTCCTGATTGATCCCGTATTGATCCTCCTGCATCGGCATTCCGCAGCTTTGACAAATCTTTAATCCTGTTGTTTCCATTTTGTAATCCTCCTATTGTTTGTTGAGTTGTTTTGGCAGACAGTGCGATAGACATTAGGTTTACTGTCTGCGGTGTAGTGTAGGATTACTGTAACAGAGATAATATGACATCAGCATGTCATATTT
>VSOA01000380.1 GCA_009774585.1 Lachnospiraceae bacterium | reverse complement strand
ACACCGTACCGGGTGATGCGATTGCCGGCAGAATCAGCGGAAGATAAGAATCTACCATATGCAGCTTCTGACACAGATTATAAAAACCAATCAGACTTAACTGTGCCGGAATCATCATAAATACCACAATGATTTTAAACAGCCATGCACTGCCTTTAAAACGATAAACCGCCATGGCATACGCCGTAATTGACGAAAAATACGCTGTCAGTAATGTAGCCGGGATAGCTACGATAAGGCTGTTCCCAAAGCCTCTGAACAGATTGACGTAATCAAACAGCGCAATCCAGTTTGCCTTTAAATTCTTACCCGGTATCAGTGTAAAAGAATGTGTGATTTCCACACCACTTCTCGTAGCGTTTACAATCATCAGTAAGAATGGGAAGAAGCACATTGCCGCAAGCAAGACCAGACATAGATAGATAATTCCTTTTTTGAATTTTGATGATGTTGACATATCAGTCTTCCTCCTTCCCCAATGTTTTAAACTGAATGATTGACACAATCAGAATAATAAAGAACAAAGTGTACGCAATCGCCGAAGCATACCCAACCTGATGCGTTTCAAATCCGAATTTATATAGGTACATTACAACCGTCTGAAGCTTTCCTGACGGCTCACCGGCAGTTCCCGGCGCAGCGCCGTTCATGAGGAACGGTAAATCAAAGAGCTGAAGTCCGCCAATCAATGAAGTGACGAAGACGTACAGCATGATTGGTCGGAGCAGCGGCAGTGTTATCTTTCCGAATACTTTCCATCTGCCTGCACCGTCAATTGCCGCCGCTTCAAAATAGTCCTTCGGAATACCCTGTACTCCTGCCATCAGCATAATTAAAGAATTGCCAAACCACATCCTTGCACCGAGTACCGTACCTACATAAGGCGCTGTTGTCGTAGACCCCAGCCAGTTAACCTGTTCATGCGTAATGCCTAATGTCATCAGGATTTGATTGAAGCTTCCGTATTTCCAGTCCAATAACGTTTTGAACAGGAATGCCACCGATGTAGCTGCAATCAGATTCGGCAGATAATATACCGCTCTAAACACCGCCAGCCCACGGATTTTGTATTTAATATCGCTGAAAATAACCGTAAGCAAAAATGCAAGCCCCAACTGGAGTACAATATTTACGCCCCAAATCTTGATTGTATTACCAAGATCCCTCCAGAAGAATTTATCTGTTATCACTCTTTTGTAATTGTCAAGCCCTGTCCATGTCGCATCCCCAAATCCCTTGTAATTAGTAAAGCTTAAGTACAACGTCCGCAATACCGGATATACGCTGAATACCAGAAAGACAATCACAAAAGGCAATACAAACAAATAGGCTATTCGATTAATATTTCTTTTTTTCGCTTTTGCTGTATTTGTTTTTGCCATATTTCCCTCCGCACCATAAGACGGAAGGGGCTGCATACCGCTGCCCCCTCCTCCCATAAATCATTATCTGTTTACTGTGATCTCCGGATATGTAGATTCCACAAGGTCATAGAACTCGTTCCATGCTTCCTCTTTGGTCTTTTCACCTGTCTTGATTGCTGTCGTTGCTCTGCCCCACTCATCACCGATAAATTTGTCATATCTGGTAACTTTGGAATAATCTATTCCCTGCGCCTGCTCCAACCAGAATTTATACAACTGCTGTCCGCCGTATACGCTGTTCTGATCCTCGGCATGTGCTTCCAGTACGGGAATCAAGGATACCGTATCACCCTCGGAAACTTCGATCCACCAGTTTGCTGTCTCCTCGTCCAGTGTACAGAACTTTAAGAAATCCCATGCCAGTTCTTTTCTCTCGGACTGGGAAGAGATACCGATAAATGTACCGCCGCCGAATCCGTATGCAGGTCCTGCACATACTCCCCACTTACCGGAAGTCTCCTGCACGTTGTCTCTCATCGTAAGTACGCCCCATGAAGGAAGACCAAATGCAAATACCTCTGTGGTATCCATGCCCGCTGTTGCCTCTGCGAACTGCTCTGCATCCCATACATCGACGGAATCATCCGCATAGTTCTGGATATCTGCTGACAGAATCGGCACCTCTCCAGCCATTGCCTGATACCACGGCGTAGACCACTGATTTGCATATGCTGTCAAATCTTCCTGATACAGAGAAATACAAAGATCCTGATAATCATATCTTCCCTGATCTACATTCAACACACCGTCGATAACCCATGCCGAATCTCCTGAGAAGTAGCTAATTTCCGCATCGGATGCAAAAATACGATAACCGGAACCCTTTAAGGTTTGAGCTGTCTCCAGAATGGTCGGATAGTCTGCAAATAGCTTGCCGATTTCAACCGGATCGTCCGTTCCGAATACAGTCTGTGCAATGTCTCTTCTATAATAAATACCAGCCGGCGTAATCTGATAAGAGATCGCTCTCTGGATGCCGTCCGCATCCTGCCCTACTTCCCAGACATAATCTACAATCTGGTCCGCATAGTCCTGTGCATTATAAGGCGCCTGATTCAAATCTTCAAAATAACCTGCATCGTAGAAATCCTCAAGCATCTGCGGCTCACCCACGATAATATCAGGTTCTTTCTGACCGCCGTTTAACGCAGTCTGTACTTTTGTCACATAGTTTGCCGGTTCAATAACGACCGTCTCTATGTTAACGTCAGGGTGTGATTCCATATAATGTCCTGCAAACTGCTCCAAATCTTTTGCCAGTGTCCAGACCACTAATTTCTCTCCCCCTGCTGCCTGTGTATCACCGGCTTCCTGCGTATCACCGGAATCTGCAGCGCTCTCTGCCGCCGCGTCCGTATTCGAAGATGTATTGCTGCTTGAAGCTGCTCCGTCACCGCCGCACGCTGTCAATCCAAAAACCATTGTTCCGGCAAGCATCAGCGAAATAAGTTTTTTCAGTTTCATAAAAATCTCCATTCCGCCGCCTTTGGCTGGCGGCACAAATAGCAATGAAAGTATTTCAACTCTCCACGTTG
>VSOA01000379.1 GCA_009774585.1 Lachnospiraceae bacterium | reverse complement strand
GCTATAGGATATTTGGAAATGTTGAGATAAAAACATGGGAAGGAGGAAGGCATAAGCATGGCAAAGGTAAAGTCAGAATATGAAGTGGAATCTCTTTTTAGTGATAGATTGCAGGAAATGAATTACGAATATGTAAATCTAAGAAATTATGCTGATGTAGTAGACAATTTCAGGATGCAGATATGTAGGCTTAATGCCAGCGCACTTATTGAAAAGAAAGGTGAAGCATTACTGTCGGATAATGAGTTCCATAGAGTAATGCTACGAGTTGAGAATCATACTGTATATGAATCAGCGAAGATATTAAGAGAGGACTGGGTACTTGATTTAGATAATGGGGAAACTGTTTATCTTAAATTCCTGACAGACGACATTACTAAAAATATATATCAAGTGACACATCAAGTCACTATGGATAAAGCACATATTGATAGTGTATTAAGTAAAAATCGTTATGATGTTACTCTCTTAATCAATGGATTGCCGCTTGTGCAGGTGGAACTAAAACGCCCTGGAATAGAGATAAATGAAGCTGTCAATCAGATTAATAGATATAGGAATGATTCTTTTAAAGGATTGTTCAGATACATACAAATTTTTGTGGTTTCAAATTCTACGCAAACGAAATATTTTGCTAATGCAAATGAAAGAGATATAAATGGCGAGAGGATAGACATATTAAAATCGGCTGTATTTTATTGGACTGATAAAGAAAATAAGCGCATTAACAAACTGTTTGATTTCGCAGATTCCTTTTTGGATAGATTTGTACTTACAGAAATATTGAATAAATTCTATGTTATCAAGCAGTCGGAGCCTGTTTTATTAGTTATGCGTCCATATCAGATATACGCTGGCAAAATGGCATATGATAGGGTTAAAGCTTGTCATCTTTCAGGTTTTGTACATCATACAACGGGAAGTGGTAAGACGCTCACAAGTTTTAAGTTGGCGACATTGCTTCGTGATGATTCGCAGATAGAGAAAGTATTTTTCTTGATAGACAGGAAAGACTTAGATGACCAGACGGTAGATGAATACAATTCTTTTGAATTAGGATGTGTTGATAATACTCCCAGTACAAAAAGACTTGTTGCAAATATAGAAGATTCAACGAAGACCATGATAATCACAACTATACAGAAAATGGCAACGGCATTGCATAAAGAAAAGTATGCAAAAGTAATGGATAAATTGAAAGCCAGCCGCTGTGTATTCATTATTGATGAATGTCACCGAAGTAATTTTGGGAAGATGCATGGGGATATTGAACGCCATTTTAAAAATGCTGATTTTATTGGATTTACTGGAACGCCCATCTATGAAGAAAACAGAGGAGCAGCAAAAAAGACAACGGCCGATGTATTTAAGGCGGGAACGCTTGACTCTTGTATCCATAAATACATGATTAAAGAAGCTATTGCAGATGGGAATGTTTTAAGCTTTTCTGTTGAATATCTACGAGCTACAGAGTTCGGCCAACAGTATAAAAATGAAGTTGATTACTGCAAGCAGAACAACATTGACATTTCATCATATTATCATGAGCCGAAGCGCATGGAGGGGATAGCAAAAGACATTCTTAATAATTTAGAGAGACACGTTCATCCAGAGGGAAAAGATGTATATACTGCGATATTTGCTGTTGATAGGGTAGATACATTGTTAAAGTATTATGCTCTGCTGAAAGAGTATAATACAAAGGACTACAAGATAGCAGCTATTTGTCATTGTCAGAATAACGAAGAAAGAGAAGAGGGTACTGACGAAACATCTCTTGAAAGATTTAAGGTTTGCATAAAAGAGTATAATGATATATTTGGTACACATTATGAGATTGAAACTTTTGATTCATACCGTAGAGATATTATGAAGCGTATGAAACAAAAGGAACTGCCGCAGATTGACTTGTTATTAGTTGTTGATATGATGCTGACAGGATTCGACAGCAAGCCGACAAATTTACTTATTCTTGACAAAAATTTGGAGTTCCACAAGCTGTTGCAGGCATACAGCAGAACAAACAGAGTGGATAAGGTAACAAAGAAATTTGGCCAGATTGTAACATATAGGGATATTAAAGAAGCACAAGACGTGGCATTACGGCTATTTTCAGGAGATGGGAATCCTAATGGATTTTTGCTTGCGCCATATGAAACATATGTAGAAAACTACAAGAATGAAGCAGAAGCATTAAGGACAATAGCAGCCACGCCTGATGATGCTGGTCATTTAATTAGTGAGTATGATAAAGCGGCATATATAAAGGCATATAGAAAACTGGCAAATACTTATGGAACGTTGAAAACATTTTCAAAATTTAACCAGAAAGATATTGACCCTTATCTGGATGAAGCTGAATATTTTGATTATAAATCTTGGTATTTGGCATTTTATGATGAAATGGATAGAAAGCGCAAAAGAGGCGAGGATTCAAGCCTGATTGACATTGATTTTAGTATTGAACTTATAAGAACAGATAGAATCAATGTCGTTTATATACTTAATCTTTTGAAGGACATAAACAGGAATAATAAGGATGAAATGGATAAATCCGTTGACCTTATTCTCAGAGAAATTGAACGTTCCGACAATGAAAAATTAAGATATAAAAAAGATATAATGAAAGCCTTCATTAAAGAAAAATTCTTTGACTTAGACCCTAGAGAGGATATTGTAAAGGCTTATACAGAATATGAGAAAGAGCGCCTTGAAAATGATGGTACTCTGGATGGTATGACTTTTGATGAATTTATAGCACAGAATGAACAGAGAAATGAAGTTGAGCCAACAGAAGAAGAAATAGCGCTTATTGCTGCTGCTACAGGAATAAACGCAGCTAATATATCATTACGTATATTTGAAGTGCCAAAGTTTGTTGAGAAGACAGAATCTTCAATAAACATTTCAGATTACCTTATGATAATCCTTGCAGTCCTGATTATCGCCCTGCTTATATTTGT
>VSOA01000378.1 GCA_009774585.1 Lachnospiraceae bacterium | reverse complement strand
GTCTTCGGATCAATGATTTCCGGTATGAAATGGTCTTCCTGAATATGCATTCCCGCCTGCTCTTCACACTCAAAGGAGACACCCGGTCCCGATATTTCCGTCAATACATAAATATCATACGCCTTTATTCCAAGCGACTCTTCAATCTGATGACGCATCTCTTCCGTCCAAGGCTCTGCTCCGAAAATACCTGCTTTCAATTTAATTTTGTCTTTTATGCCTCTCTCATTTACCGCTTCGCCAAGGTTTGCTGCATAAGACGGCGTGCAGCACAGAATTGTCGAACCAAGATCTTCCATGAATTGAAGCTGTCTTTCCGTGTTGCCGGAGGACATAGGAAGTGTCAGGCATCCAACTTTATGGGATCCGCCGTTTAGCCCTGGTCCCCCCGTAAACAATCCGTAACCATAGCACACATGACATACGTCTTTGTCCGTACCGCCTGCCGCCATAATCGCCCTTGCACAGCATTCTTCCCAAATGTCAATATCTTCCTGCGTATAGAAAGCGACTACGCGGCGTCCTGTCGTACCGCTGGTAGACTGAATGCGCACACAATCATTTAGCGGAACTGCCAAGAGTCCGTAAGGATACTGGTCACGCAGATCATCCTTGGTGATAAAGGGGAGTTTATATAAATCCTCAATCCCTTTGATATCTTCAGGCTTCACGCCTGCCTCATCCATTCTGTTCCGATAGAACTCCACATTGTCGTATACATAGCGTACCTGTTTCATTAACCTCTCACTTTGAAGTGCCTGCAGCTCTTCCAAAGACATTGTCTCAATTTCCGGTTGATAATAATTGGCCATTGTTTTTTATTATCCTTTCATACCATTTCTTATCGTCTATCTCCAAATCTGCAATATCAAATTTGCAAAGACCAGCCTAATATAAAGTCTTTTATCACTTCACTTTCATGCTCTGCCAAGTTGGAAAGCTTTTTGATTGATATCCGCAAACTTCGCCGGAACGCACTCTTCTATCGCTTTGAGCCATTTATCTTCCGCGATATCAAAGTACCGTGAAAGCCTTCCCATCAAAACAATATTCACCGCTTTCGCCGAGCCAGCTTCCTCCGCCAGCGACAAGCAATCCATCGCATCTACCTGAAATCCCTTCTCCTGCATCTTCTCTATCAGATTCTCAGGATAAGATGCTGCTCCTGTAATGACCGGCATCGGGTCAATTTCCTGTATGTTTACCACAATTCTTCCGTCCGGCTTCAAATACTCTAAGTATCTTGCTGCCTCCAGTTTCTCGAAAGAAATAATAAAATCCGCCTCGCCTTTATCAATGATCGGAGAATATACTTTCTCTCCAAATCTTACATAAGTGACAACGCTCCCTCCGCGCTGGCTCATCCCGTGTACCTCTGACACTTTCACATCATACCCTTCCGACAGGAGCAGATGTCCGAGAAGTTTGCTGGCTAGAAGCGAACCTTGTCCGCCTACACCCACGATCATAATATTCTTTGTCATACTTTCCTCCATTCCGAAATTTGTTCCTGTCCTGTTATAATGCGCCGCACTTGCATAACTGTTGACATACGCCGCAGCCAACGCACAATGTCGTATCGATTACCGCTTTCCCGTTCTTCATGCTGATTGCCGGGCAGCCCAAACGCATACATGCTTTACATCCGACACACTTATTCTCGTCCGCATGAAGCGCCGGCTTCGGCTTCACATATTTGAGCAGCGCACACGGTCTTCTGCTGATGATAACAGAAGGCTCTTTCACCGCAAGTTCTTCCTTGATTACCTTATCGCACTGCTCTAAATCATAAGGATCTATCACAACAACCCTGCCTATTCCCATGGCACGACAGAGACTTTCCAAATCAATTTTGCCGGCCGGATCTCCTTTAATATTATATCCCGTCGTCGGATTCTGTTGATGACCTGTCATTCCCGTAATGGAATTATCCAGAATAATAACGGTAGAATTACTCTGGTTATAGGCAATATTCGCAAGTCCTGTCATACCGGAATGCATAAACGTGGAGTCACCGATCACTGCCACCGTATTGCCTTCACTCTCTTCTTCGAGCGCTTTATTGAATCCATGAACCGCACTCACGGACGCACCCATACAGAGTGTCATATCCATCGCATTAAGCGGCGCCACCGCACCGAGCGTATAACAGCCTATGTCCCCAAGTACTCGGCAATGGTTCTTAGCCAATGTATAGAATAAACCTCTATGCGGGCAGCCCGCACACATGACCGGCGGTCTGTTCGGAAGCATCTCCTCCAGTCCGCATGTGCTCACACTCTTCACACCCATTTTTTCTGCAATCAGATTCTGTGAAAATTCCCCTTCAACCGGAAACAGTTCTTTGCCTGTCACTTCCAATCCAAGTTTTCTGCAGTGTTCTTCTATCACAGAATCCAATTCCTCAACGATCACGATTTTCTCCACCTTGGACGCAAAATCAAGAATCAGCTTCTCCGGAAGCGGATAAACCATTCCTAATTTCAAGATGCTTGCCTGTTCTCCGAACACTTCTTTCACATACTGATAGCTCGTGGATGATGTAATGACGCCCAGCTTCATATCACCCATCTCAATCCTGTTTAATTCGCTGCTCTCCGCATACTCTGTCAGTTTACGCGTACGCTCTTCCACAAAAGGATGTCTTCGTATGGCATTCACCGGCATCATAACGTATTTGGCTGAATTTTTCTCATATTCAGGCACTTTGGGAACAACGCGCTCCTGCGTGTCCACAAGACTCTGTGAATGGGCTATTCTGGTACACATTCTTACAATAACCGGCGTATCGAACTGCTCCGAAATCTCATATGCTTTCTTTACGAATTCACATGTCTCCGCAGAATCTGCCGGCTCTAACATCGGCACCTTAGCCGCTTTTGCATAATGCCGGGAATCCTGCTCGTTCTGCGAAGAATGCATACCCGGATCGTCTGCAACGCAGATAACCAACCCCGCATTGACTCCTGTATAAG
>VSOA01000377.1 GCA_009774585.1 Lachnospiraceae bacterium | reverse complement strand
AAGAAAATTTGACAAAAAAATACAGGCTTTATCGGGCCTGCAAGAATTTTTCTTTTATTCAACTGTCAAACTACCGAGACATATTGTGTATATCAGCTAAACGCTTTATAATGAATACTTAAGAAGATTTGCGAAAAATGGTGAAAGATGTGAAAGGATATTTTATGCCAAAGCTAATTGATACACCTGAAGGAACTGATATGATCGGTGTTCGTAAAAAAGTGAACAATTTGCTTTCAAAAGCAAGAAATAGTGCAAAACCGGATAAATGTATTTTATGTGGAAAGCCTCAAACAAGTTTTTGCAATTCACATTCGGTTCCGCAATTATCACTTAAGAATATTGCCGAGAATGGAAAAGTGTTACATGCGTCAGTGTTGATGGGAATAGATGTTATAGACATTGAAAAAGGGGTTAATAACTCAGGTACATTTCATTTTATATGCAATGAATGTGATGGGACGTTTTTTCAAGATTATGAGAACGAGCAGAATTTAAAAGCAATGCCCACTGATAAAATGCTTGCGGAAATTGCAGTAAAGAATATACTATTGCAATTAAGTAAACGAGGACAGGAAAAAGAACTGTATCGTGAATTGCAAAAAGAATTTCATGCTTATACTAATTTGGAGGATTTGGAAGAGATTAAAGAATTAGATGTAAAAGATTATACAGAAGAACTACAGTTTCATAAGGACATTGCTGATAAAAATATTGCGGGCGGATATCAGATATTATATTGGTCTGTGTTACCCTATAAAGTTCCCATTGCAATTCAGAGTGCCATTGCTTTGGCGAAAGATTTAGAGGGGAATGAAGTCAATGATGTTTTTGATATGTCAGACACGGTGAGAATGCAGTTTTTGCATTTGGTGATTTTGCCTTTGAAAGAAGAAAGCGTCATTTTAGCATTTTGTCATAAAAGAGATAAATTATATAGAAAATTAAGGCACCAACTAAATAGTTCATCAAAACAGAAAGTTCTCCAGTTTTTGAATTATATTGTATTTGCATATGCAGAGAATTATTTTATTTCCAAAACGATTCAGATGGATATAGAGTCGAATGAAAAGTTGATACAACTTGCTCAGGAAAATACTGGTTATCCAAATCTAGGTTTTTTAGGACCGGATAACTTTTTTGGAATGAAATACCAACCTATACAAATGGACGAAATTCCAAACTTTTTAGATAGGGATTGGGCGGTGGAGTGAAGAATTAGAACAAGGTATGACATTTAAAAACATTATTACAATATCAAAGCCACTGATACATTGTTTTATAACACAGGCTCGTGTTAAAACCCCACAGTAGTAAAATCCCCAATTCCTACTACGTTTTTACTACGATTGACGGAATCAATATGCCCCGTTTTGCCATTTCCGTTACATTTTTAACAAACTTGACAGAAATTTCAAACCTCGCAAATCACACCAAAACACGGCAAATCGAGGCATTTTAGGAAGGAGAAATAACATGATTAAAATACTTTTCGTCTGCCACGGCAACATCTGCCGTTCCACAATGGCCGAGAGCGTCATGACCTATCTCGTGCGTCAGCGGCACATAGAAGACCGATTCCAAATTGCATCCGCGGCTACCAGCCGTGAGGAAATCGGTAACGGTCCACACTATGGAACGGTAGGCCAATTGAGAGCTGTAGGCATTCCCGTTATTCCGCATCGCGCTGTGCAGATGACGAAACAAGATTATGACAAATATGACTATCTCATCGGCATGGATGACGCCAATATTCGCAACATGACAAGAATTGTGGGCAGCGATCCGGAGCATAAGATACACAAGCTGTTAGAGTATGCCGGAAGCAGCAGGGCAATCGCCGATCCGTGGTATACGGGGGAATTTGACGTGACTTACGACGATGTCTTGGAGGGATGTGAGGCATTCTTGAGTTTCTTGATAGAATCGCAGCAGGAGAAATAGATGAAAATAGAATTTGCTAAGATTCGGAACATAATATGTAGCGCGTCTATGATAATCTTGTTATGCGTCTGCGGCGGGTGTGCTGCGACAAAGGAGCCTGTGGCTGACACACAGCAGAGTGTAGAGATGCAGTCTAAACCGCTGTCTGTGCTATCATCTGAATCAGCCTCCGTAGAAAATCCGGAGTTAAACCCGGAACCGGAGGGGGAGCAGGAGATCGGACAGGAAGGTCTACCGGAAGAACGGCAGGACTCTCCACCCGCGCTCGAGTTAGTTGCGCTGGATGTGGATGCGCAGCTTACACAAGAATTGCTTTCCGGTAATTACAGCTGGAATTATGAGATAGGCGACGGAATGATGACCAGCGGGGAAGCGTGCGGACCCAGCCCGTTAGACGAGGCTTTCTATAAAAATCAGACGCGGAACATATTGCGCTATATAGAGCAGCAGAAGCAGATGGGAATAAAATATGAGGCAGTTTTTTCGGTGATGCCGGATTCTTTGGTAGTGGAAGAATGGAGCATTGATTGTTTGGGAACGCAGGCTGAAGCGGAGCGAACGACTTATGACGAGCCGCCTTTTATGCTTGAGTTTGATCAGGACAGAATCTATCAGGTGACAGCTTTCTGGAACGAGGCTGGCAGGCAGGAGAGGGGTTTTTATGGCAATGCAAGTTATGCTTTTCTGGTGGCGGAGGATTGGTACAATGCTTAACATAAATATATAAATGAGTTTGAATATGCTGATTCCTGTACTTATACTTTGATTTATGTGGATGAGGATTGTATTCCGGAACTTGTAATAGACACCGGGTTTTCGGCGGGCAGATGTAAGATTTTGACTCTCCACGATGGTGTCGTGGATGAACTGCAGACGATGCGGAGGAATTTTTCATACATAGAGGGAGGCAATCTGCTATGCAATTCAGATGGCAAGATGGGATTTTATTATAATTACTCAAACTTCCCACATTAAAAATGGGATTTGCTCCTTGAAAAATCAATACTATAAATCATAAAATAGCAATCAGGC
>VSOA01000376.1 GCA_009774585.1 Lachnospiraceae bacterium | reverse complement strand
GTCTTATACTTTAATATATTACACGTTAAAATGCAAGGAGAAAGTTGATTTTGACGTATATTTCAAGGCATTTACGTTAATGAAGTGCGAGGGAAAATAACTTTGACATCCGTCCCTTCTCCGGGAATGCTCTCAAGGGTCAGTTCTGCGTGGTGCACCGTAACGATATGTTTGACGATTGCCAGCCCCAGCCCCGTACCGCCGGTAGACTTAGAACGGCTCTTATCCACTCTGTAAAATCTTTCAAAGACTCTTTCCTGACACTCCTTCGGAATACCGATACCCGCATCTTTGACCTCCAGCACGACACTCTTCTCTGTATATCCGGTACTGACGCAAACTGTTCCGTTCACATTATTATAACAGATTGCGTTATCACACAGATTATAGACCAGTTCTTCAATCATCTGTCTGTCGCCCCGTATGGTACAGTCACTTCCCTCAACTGTCAAAATTACTTTTCTCTCTTCCGCGCGCATCTGCATCATCGCTGCGCTGTCACTGACAATATCGTACAGATTCAACTCTTCCATCGGAATCTGCAAATCCGGAACATCAAGTTCCGACAGTCTGATCGTATCGTCAATCAGCGTCAGCAATCTTTTGGAATTCTTGTGAATCTCTGCAGCAAACCGGACAGCATCTTGTCCCGACGCCATCCCGGTTTCAATCAGTTCTGAGTAACCGGATATCGCCGTCAGCGGCGTCTTTAATTCATGGGACACGTTGGCACTGAATTCCTGCCGCATATTCGCGCTATTTAAAATGGCATCATGCTGTTTTCTGATTGTCTCTGCAAAAGGTATCAATTCTTCGTAGACGGTATGTTTTTCCATACAGTCCATATCCGCTGCCATCCGCTCAACCGGCTGCAGCAGACTTCTTGTAAAATAGCGGGACAGCATCATACACAGCACAAGAAGCGCGCAGATTGCCGCCACGATTGCCGGAACCGAACGATACAGAAGATTCCATACACTGTGGGATTCTCTCGATACACGCAGCACATTACCGTCTTTTAGCAGCAATGTATAATAGTATGTATTCATTTTCATGGTGGATGATTGTCTGATCGAACTCCCCTCTCCGTATCGCAATGCATCCTTCACTTCAGGTCTTCCTGCATGATTATCCATCTCTCCCGTATCGGCATTGCTTTCATAGAGAACCTCACCCTCCGGGCTGATAATGGTAGCCCTCACATTCCTGTCAGTCTCTTCCTGCTGCCCTCTATAGGAATAACCGTGCCCCAGCTTTGCTTCCGCTTCGATGCTTTGCGCCACCGCATATGCATACAACCTCAAATCATCCATCACCTGTCCGCGAAATATATGGTGGAACACAGCCGTCATCAGAAGCAGCATGATCGCTACTGCCATCGATGATATGAGCATCAATTGTCGGTTAATTCTTTTCTGAATGTATCGTCATCCCGCTGTTCTGGTCTTTTCTGTTCTTGTCTGTTCTTTTCTATCCTGCTCTGTCCTATTCTCTTTTTTGTTCTATCACTGCTCCATCACATTGTCCAAAAAGTAGCCTACATTGCGCACCGTCTTAATCATACCGCCCGCGCTGCCAAGTTTCTGGCGCAGAGTCTTAATATGCATATCGAGCGTTCTGGATTCGCCCTGAAAATCCGTTCCCCATACGTGATTCAAAATCTCCTCACGGCTGGTCACGATGCCGGCCCGCTGCATCAGCATTTTAAGCAACTCATATTCCTTGTGCGTCAACTCACACAAACATTCGTCCGCATACACGGCATGCCTCTCCGTATCAAGTACGATGCCTCCGATACGAATATTCTTTTCCTCCCTGCTCTCCCCGCTGCGGCGAAGCAGCGCTTTCACTCTGGAAATCAGTTCCATCACACCGAAAGGTTTCGTAATATAATCATCCGCACCGACGTCAAGCCCTCTGACTTTATCTATCTCCGTCGTCTTCGCAGTCACCAGAATAACCGGCACATTCTTGGTCACGGGATTCTCCCTGAGTTCGGCAACAACATCCAGACCACTTGCATCAGGAAGCATAATGTCAAGCAGTACCAGACTGGGCAGACATTCCTTAAGCGCATGTCTGAACTCGTCCGCTGTCTCGTACACCAGCACATCGTATCCGCTGTTCTTTAATGAAAAGCTCTCAATTTCACTGATATTCTTATCGTCTTCCACAATATAAATCAAACTCATACTCTCACCTGTTAAATAGATATCCGTAATACGTTTTAGTATAACATATCCTGTTTACGGAAGTGCATATTCCCGTAAAAATTCTTCATACAAACTTTGAAAACTTTCCCTATTCCCCGAGCGGATTTCTTCATTGTAATTGTGCATTTCCAAAGAATCATCTTCTACCTGCACGCTTCCGATTGCAATATTGGAACAATGCGCCGCGATCCGCTCATAGGCAGTGACAATATCCGACAACAGAAATCCCATCTCTATCGTACATTTGCCTTTTCTGAGCCGCTTGATGTGTCTCTTTCTAACCGCCTTGCCAAGTTCGTCCGTCACCGTACGGAGCGCCTCTATCTCATAAATGAAATCAATGTCTTCCTCGCTGAATATGGCGCATGAAGCTTCTGTGATTCTGGCTATCACACGGGATAAAATCGCCAGTTCTTCCTTGGCTTTCCCCGAAAATTCCTGCTCTTTACGTTCCATTTTCTCATATGCCATGGCGATACCCGCCGCATGGTCGGAAATTCTTTCAAAATCGCCGATCGTATGCAGATACAGCGTTAGCGCCCGACTGTCCTTCTCCGACAAATTTTTACCGGACAATTTTAGCAGATAAGTACCCAGCACATCCTCATACCGGTCTACGTCTTTTTCCATCTGACAGATTTCTTCCGCCTTGTCCCGCGTATAATCATACAATAATCCTGCCGCTCCCTCACAGGCTGCCTGCGCTGTCTGCGCCATATGACAGATTACTTTACGGCACTGTTCCATGGCAAGCGCAGGATTGTTCATGAATCTGCTGTCCA
>VSOA01000375.1 GCA_009774585.1 Lachnospiraceae bacterium | reverse complement strand
CTGCAAGCACTATAATATGCCAACGCAATCACGCTGCTCAAAGAAATCTCATTGTTATATATCAGACTGGAAGAACTTTGCATATGGACTTCTTGTATCATCTGCGCCACAGCATTTTCATCCATCGCCAAAGTCGCCTTAAGCAAGGCTTCTGACGCGCTGACTGCCTTCATTACTTCCTCCCACCCGTCATTTCTAATTGCCCGCAGAAAAACGCTCCTTACCTCATCATTCGGAATAAAAACTTTTTTCGTTTTGCTATCATAAGCCATATATCCCATATGAATCAGCAGTGTAATTACATCATCTGCAGAGTTGAATGAAGTAATATCGTTTTGAAATGATTCCACGTCAATACTGCATTCCTGACCTCCCAGCATATCTACGATCAATTGTCTTAATCCATCAAAATCCATTGCAATATACGCCATCAAGGACTTATACGTCTCTGTTCCGGACCAATAATTTCCGAATTCCCCGCTGTCTACGGCTTCAATTACAGAATTAGGGCTATAAATATGTCCTACCTTTTCAAAATAATATCCATCATACCATCTTTGCATCTCTTTAAATGGCATATTATGTTCTTTACAAATAGTCTTTACCTCTGTCTCTGTAAAGCCAACAAACTCCGCCATCTGTCTGGGGCTGACCATTGTATGCTCCCGGAAATTATTTAAAGCTGACTGTGTGCCGTACTTCTTAATTGGCAAAATCCCCGTAATATAAGCAAGCTTTAAAAACGCCCCCGATGGAGTTCCTTTAAACAAACCTCTTAACAGATTAATATATTCTTTCTGAAGATTCTCGTTATTTTTGTCCTCCCGGAACAGGCAGTCCCACTCATCAATAATAACGATAAACTGTTCTTTTGTCTTAGCATTAATTTTAGCCAATACAGAAGGCAATGAAATGTCCGTGTCCAGAACACATTCCGGATATTCCTTTCTCAACTCGGATATCACCTGTTCCTGAATATAACTCACCACCTTAACAGAAGAATTTCTCTTCATTTCCTCAAGCGCATTTCCGTACATCCACTGGATATCCAAAAAGATTACATTATACTTATTTAAATGCACTTTGAAAAATTCATTCTGACTTATTTGAAGTCCTTCAAACAGCTTTTCAGAATGACATCCTTTACTGTAATACGCTGCCAGCATAGTTACCGCCATTGTTTTCCCAAACCTTCTTGGTCTGCTGGAACAAATCAACGGTCTGTCTTTTCCGATACGGCTATTCGTATATTTAATTAGTTCCGTCTTATCCACATATAATTCAGAATTAACAGAAACCACAAACTGTTCATTTCCCGGATTTAAATATATTCCCATACTTATACACTCCCTACTATTTAAAATGCATTCTATACATAACAGTAATAATCATTTTGTGCAATACTCTTATTAATGCACTTATTGATATCTTCCTCTCGTTTAGCATTCCAATCCTTGGGATAATATGTCGCTTCAATCATAGTAAGTGTAAGTCCCGCTATTTTTGAAATAAATACAGGATTAATCATATTATCAACCATCATTTGAATAACCATGTTTTTAATCGGCTCTACAGCCAATGTCTTTTTATTTTTGCACTCATCCTCCATTACCCCAAAGTCCTGTGCTGCATTATAAAACCATGTATTAAGACTTTCCACCCGAAATTTGCCCTTATATTTGTATAAATACTCAAAAAAATTATCCTCTTCCTTAATGGGTTCCTTGTTTTTAGATTCTGCATATTTTAATGCCGCACACAAATCCCTTGACAATCCACAAGGTATATTGACAGCTATACCATTTATAAGCAATTTTTTATAATCTTTTGTGATATCTGATTTTTTTATACTTGTAATCACACCTCTTTTGGCTGGTGCAATTAATGTCAGCTTAATAAACAGTCTTAAGATTATTCTCTGAAGATGTCTTTCTTCCTCTCTGATTCCGGCAGATTTATTCTGAAAATTATCAATAGCTTTATCCAGTTCCACTAAAATAATTTTGATATCTTCACATTTATAGCTTCCTCTCTCTACAGGTTCCAACAAGCTATATTTATCAACGATGTCATCTTTAAATTTACTGTAATTGTAATCCGAAAAAATATCAGTTGTTTTACCAGTCTCACTTAAGTAGTCATAAAAACTTTTAACCGATTCAAGCTGCGACTCCATGGTCGATCTGGAATTAAGTTCGCCTTTATTATGATAATATCTGATACATTCCTCAACTATATTTATATTAATTCTGGCAGGCGCGTTTGATAGCTGTACATCTGGCAAGCTTAAATAATTAACAAATTTATTGATATGATTTCGATAAACATGATTTTTGCTAAGTAGATCTTTACGTTCTTCAAAAAATTCATTTTTGAATTTTTGCATAACATCCATTTTCGCTCCTCCAGTCAAAATATTATGATAAAAATATAGTTGAATTTTCAATTTCATTCTAATTTAATTTTTATATATTGTCAATGACATTTGCAGATATAACAGTGACACGGATATAAAAGCGACATAAAAGCGGAGGGCTTTCACTCTCTCCGCTTCCTACTATCCTTCATTTTGCAATACACCACCGCCACCAGCGTACTAATAAACGTTGCAACAATCGCCGGCGCAATGATCCCCGCCGGATTCACACTCCCGTACTGCTGCCTATAAGCAATCATATTCACAGGTATCAGCTGCAACGAGGAAATATTCAAAATCAAAAACGTACACATCTCGTTGCTGGCAATCCTGCCGCTCTTTCCGCTTGTCACCACGGATAGTTCCCCGCCGTTCTTACCTGCTCTGTTCTGCCCTTTCCTTTCATCCGCTAAAATGCCCTTCCCATCCGTCGCATACCCCGGCGTCCCCCGCTCCGCCTCCAGCTTCGCCAACTCCTCCATCGCCTTAAGCCCGCCTTGTGTCAAGTTAATGACACGAACTTTTTGTAATTTACTCAAACTTCCCACACCGATTGGTGTGCTGAACCTTGAAAAATCAATACTTTAGTCCATAAAAAAGGCACAAACC
>VSOA01000374.1 GCA_009774585.1 Lachnospiraceae bacterium | reverse complement strand
GATAGGAGGCGTATATGAACGCAAAATTAAATAGGGTCTTAGATGAGATCAAACGGACGGAGGATAAGATCGCCGCATGGCAGGAACACTTGGAGGAACTGAATATCAGGAAAAACCAGCTGGAAGACGCGGAGATTATAAAGAGCATCCGCTCCATGAAGCTGGGCAGCCGGGAGATGCTCGCCTTTCTGGAAAATATCCGTAGCGGGGCGGCTGATATCCGGCAGGGGCAGCCCGGAGAGGCGGCGCAGCAGGAAGAGAATATGCAGAAAGCGGCAGAAAATATCGGGGAGCCGGAAAACACACCGGCAGAAAGAGAGGACAGGGAAGATGAGGAAAACGATTAGGAATTTAGTGGCAACGCTTGTGATGGCGGCGGCAGTCCTTTTATCAGGGACAATGACGGCATATGACAGACAGCATATGGCGATGCCGGAAAGTCACTGCGAGCTGGTCAGTGAGATTGCAAAGGTGAATCCGAATGTTGTCGTCGTGCTGATGGGAGGAAGTCCCGTGGAAATGCCATGGCTTGCGGAGGCAAAGGCAGTTCTCAATCTGTATCTTGGCGGACAGGCGGTTGGTGAGGCCGCTGCCGGTTTATTGTACGGTGACGCAAACCCCAGTGGAAAACTGGCGGAGACATATCCGGTTTCTTACAAGGACTGTTCCTCATCGGAAACATTTGGAGTCAATCCGAGGCAGGTGGAGTATGCTGAGAGCATCTATATTGGCTACCGTTATTATGAAAAAGCAGGGATTCCGGTACAATTTCCGTTTGGATATGGACTGAGTTACACCCGGTTTGCACTTTCGGATTTCACTGTAAAATCCGGTGAGAACACAGCTGGCACAGATTTTGTATGGAATCCACTTGAGAAAGATGAGAAACTTGTTGTTTCCTGCAAGGTTAAAAATACAGGGAACAGGGCAGGTGCAGAAGTTGTGCAGATTTACGTGTCAGACCGGACACCGGATATTTTCAAGGCAGAGAAAGAACTGAAAGGTTTCGGTAAAGTATATCTGGAAGCAGGAGAGGAAAAAGAAGTCGCGGTTATGCTGGACTGGAGAGCCTTTGCGCACTATGATGTGGACACTGGAAATTGGGAAGTGCTGACTGGTGCGTATCAGATTCAGGCAGGAACTTCCAGCGCGGACATCAGTCTGGTTCAGGATATCAGAGTGAAGGGAACGGTGGACACTCTGGGCTATGAGGGGACACCGCAGTGGTATATCCGTCCCGCAGGGAAGCCTTCCGTCTCTGATTTTGAGAAGATATACGGGCAGGAAATCAAGCCTTTTGAACCGGAAAAGCCAGGTGAATATACCCTGTTGAACACTTTCAATGACATGAAAGAAAATCCGATTGTACAGCAGATTATGGAGGGGATGAAAGGGGGAATCCTACAAAGCAGTGGCGGCGATGAGGACAGCCCGGAGTTTCTTTTTACCATAAGTATCGTGTCCAATACACCGCTGATCCGGTTGGTGCAGCAGGGGGGAGGAGCCACACCCCTTGCACTGATGCAGGCGGCGGTAGGTGCGGCAAACAATGACCCTCAGGCGATGGCACAGCTGGGAACTATGATGGCACAGATGCCGTAAGCCCAGGAGCATAAAGTTGCTATAAAGACATAATGCTTAGCGTATGCAACCGTTGTATTAATCTGGCGCTTGTCTGGTTAGAGAAAATATGGAATAGAATGGAGCTATGAAGCATGAAGGAATTACATATAGAAGGAACCCGTTTCTTGGATAAGGGTGGGAGGCAGGTATTGATGAACGGCTGGTGCTTTATTTGCCGGGAGTGTATGACGATTCAAAAGCCTGTCGCTATTATGGAGGAAGAGGAAGATGAGGCAATATGAAACATTTGAATTGTGTTTTCAAGGGAAATTGCTTTCGGAAGCCTATGCGGAAATCCCGCTTTATGCAGAATTTCGCTGTGATAATTATGCCAAAACTATCATGGGATTTTACGATGGCGATGGGCGTTACATCATACGTTTTCTGCCTGAAGTAGTCGGGGAATACAGCTGGCGTGTTTATGGAGAGATTGAGGCAGAAGGGCATGAGGTTTGTGAGGCTTCAGACAACCACATTCATGGAATTGTGAAAACACAAGATACGCATTTTGTATATGCCGATGGGACGAGGTTTGTTCCCTTTGGTACCACAGTATATGCTTTAGCCCATCAGGAAGACGAGGTAGTCAGCGAAACGTTGGGTTCTTTAAGAAACGCACCTTTTAATAAGATACGTATGTGCGTTTTCCCAAAGCATTATGTGTATAACCATAAGGATCCTTATCTTTATGCCTTTGAGAAGAAAGAGGATGGCGGTGGGGATGTAGGTAAGCCATGTATTGCCTTTTGGCATCGGTTTGAAAGCATTCTGAATCGGATTAATGCCATGGGGATTCAGGTGGATTTGATTTTATTTCATTCCTATGACCGCTGGGGCTTTTCGAACCTTTCGCAGCAGGACAACCTGCTTTATCTGAAGTATTTGCTATGTAGACTTTCCGCAAATCCGGGTATCTGGTGGTCATTGGCCAACGAATATGAACTGTGCCGAAGTAAGACATTGGATGATTGGAAAGAAATAGAGGCTTTTGTTGCGGAAAATGACCCGTATGGGCATCTGCTTTCTAACCATAATTGCTTCTGTTTTTGGGACGCGACCCGCCCGGCAGTCACGCATGCCAGCATACAGACGAAAGCACTTACAGAAGTTTCCCGTTGGATTCAGAGATATCGGAAACCGGTTGTCATCGATGAATGCGGTTATGAGGGAAATATCCCTCAATTTTGGGGCAGTCTTTCCGGCAGGGAAATGGTCAACCGTTTTTTTGGCGTTGTTATGTCAGCGGCGGCTATTGCACCCATGGAGAAACATTCCTTGCTGATGATGAGGTGCTTTGGTGGGCTCACGGTGGAAAACTAAAAGGAGAGAGCCCGGAAAGAATTGCTTTCCTGCGCTGCCTGATTGAGTCGCTTCCTGGAACGCTCACGCCTGTGGAGGGCGGCTTTGGGC
>VSOA01000373.1 GCA_009774585.1 Lachnospiraceae bacterium | reverse complement strand
TTAAAATTCTCAGTTAAAAATCAAAAAAATTACTCCAACAACGTTACTTATCATCAGAGTACATCGAACCTGACACATCCAGTAAAAATACAAGATTTGACGCCGGTGCATGAGAATAATCAATATCTTCCGTCTTCAATCCGATCATCAGAAGCTCCGCATCATCGTTCCACGGACAAGAGCTGATCTGTGTCGTGACTCCGAAAGGTTCCTTTCCATTCGGCGCATTATAGTCATAGGAAAAATAATTAAGCATTTCCTCAATCCTTACTGCTCCCTCCGGTATTTCATCCAGAGTATACCCGCTGTTAATCAGTCTCCGCAGATTGCTGTATGAAGCCGTGTCCACATCTGCTGCAAAAGTAGAGAGCGGCGCTTTCATAACAGAAGTAAATCCCGCCTCTTCCCATTCACTGTATTCTTCATTGTTTGGATAATCTTCCGGTTCCCATTCTTCATAGCACGAATTAAGATAACTGTCCTCCTCTGCCATTGACTTACTCTCAGCCTCAAAATCATAATTTCCTTCTTCCGCCGGAGCCGCATCACTTGTCGCATAATCATACTCTTCTGCTGCCGGTGCCTCTGTCACATAGTCATAGCTTCCGCCGTCCTCTTCTGCCGCTGCCGCTTCGTCCGCAGTTGCCGCACCTGCGTTGTCTGCCGGCGCACTGTCAGTTTTACTCTGACCGCCACAGCCTGTCATCAACATGATCCCTGCCAAAATAAGAGCGGTTGCCTTTGTTACATCATTTCTCTTTTTCATACTTTTTCCTCCCGTCTCAAAGCATTATCTGCCACACTGTCAACGAACATTTCCTCCCTGTGCAACTACTTTGTCAGCAATCTTAACGCTTCTATACTTAATACCCACGACGAAATAAAAAGGTTGCAAGATAATTTATAATATGTATCATAAAATATGACAAACAGTTGTCAGATTAAATATGTTATATTAATCATATAATGGAAAATAAGTACGACAGGAGATGTGTACATGATTGAATTACCGGAAAGCTTGGTGCTGGCGGAACAGTTGAACAAAACTGTAAGCGGCAAAAAAATCGTATCCGTAGAAACAGAGCACGCAGAGCATAAATTTGCATGGTATGAAGGAGACCCACAGAAGTATGATGAAAAGATGGCTGGACAAGTAATAGGCAGATGTACCGGTATCGGCAGTATGGTAGAAATGGAAGTAGGAGAGTATTCCTTTGTGGCGGGAGACGGCACAAATATTCGCTATTATGACGCCGGGGAAAAACTGCCTGAGCGGTATCAGACAAGAATTGTCTTTGAAGATGGCAGTTCCTTACTCTATACTGTACAAATGTATGGTTCAATGTTTCTGATTATACCCCAAAAGTATGAGAACCCCTATTATCTTGCAGCAAAGCAAAAACCCATGCCCGGCACTGAGGTATTTGATTATCCGTACTTCTGTACATTGGCGCAGGGACTTAGCAAAGGAACATCTGCCAAGGCATTTTTGGCAACAGAGCAACGTATTCCGGGACTGGGAAACGGTGTTTTGCAGGATATTCTGCTGGAATCGGGAATTCATCCAAAGCGAAAGATTTTAACCTTATCGGATGAGGATTTTATGCGCCTCTACGACACCACAGTTCGACTGTTAACAGAGATGAAAAATGCAGGCGGACGGAATACGGAAAAAACCCTGTTTGGTGAAGCGGGCGGTTATGAGACAAAACTGAGCCGCAAAAACATTGGCTACTGTCCTCATTGCGGCGGTCCTATCACAAAAATGGCATATCTTGGCGGCACGGTATACTTTTGCAGCACTTGTCAGCCGCTTGATTAAAATGCAATTTGACCAAGTAAAGGGTATATGCAGAAGTGTTGTCCGAGCGCAGTGTAATGGCCGGAAGCTTCTTGTATACCCTGTTCGGGGTCATAGGCTGCACCATTTCCTGCTATCATGTTCTGTGTATAGAAACGTCCGGGCGAGGTCATTGCCGAATTCGTCGTAGCTGCAGGTGTAGGCGGTCTGCTGTCCGCCGGGTCAGGTGGTGCTTTTTCTTTCTCCCTGCGCGCCCCATTCGTAGGACACGGTCTGTCCGTTGTGGTCTGTGACGGCCGTGACCCTGCCGGTCCGGTCTCTTTTGATGCGGGTCTCCCCGAGGCTGTCTTTTACCCTTGTGAGTCTATACAGGGCGTCGTACTGCATCTCCACGGCGGTCCCGTCTGCATAGAGGATGCTCTTCGGCTGTCCTGTCATGGTGTAGGCGGTGGCGTTCTCGTTTCCGTCCCTGCCTTTTTTCCATACGGGACGCCCGAGGGCATCGTAGCGGAAGTGCTCTTTCCTGCCGAGGGGGTCTGTGGTGCACAGTACCATGCCGAAGGGGTCTCTTTCGTAGACCGTGGCATGGTCTTTTCCGCCGTTCTTCCCTTTCCGGCGGATGGCAGTGAGATTGTAAAGCGCATCGTAAGTATACTCTGTGGTGTTCCCCACGGGGTCCGTTACGGAAGCAAGTTTCCCGCCCATGGTATAAGTATAGCGGGTGATATTTCCTTCTGCGTCGGCTGCGCTGACAGGGCGGTTCAAGGTATCATAGGTATAGGTCATGGATGTCATGACTTTGATGTCTGCGGAAGTATCCTGTATATATTCTCTTGCTTGTGTGCACAAGAGGTTGCCTGCGGGGTCGTAGGTATTTTCCTGCACCGCCTCCCATTTTTAAATGCTTCTTCCATGGAAAAATCGTTATAAAAAAGACATTTGTATCATTTCTGTACTTAATACCTATATTGTAGCAAATATTGACATGATTTGATACATCATATTAATTTTCAAATGTAAATTTGAATCTTTAAAGTTCTTTCTTTGCCTTTCAATACCTTTTTCATCTTTACCTTATCACAACAGTTTAAGAATATAATCAGTCGTCTCATATGCTGTACACAATTTCTCATCCTCACTCCCAAAACACAATATTTAATAACTCAAACTTCCCACATTAAAAATGGGATTTGCTCCTTGAAAAATCAATACTTTAGCTCACAAAATAGCGCTCAG
>VSOA01000372.1 GCA_009774585.1 Lachnospiraceae bacterium | reverse complement strand
CACTTGGAATTGCTCCAATCCAGTCAACTTCGCTATCTTTCATAATCAGGTTATTCATCTACTTCACCACCATCTCCAAATAGGCTTCTTAATTTTTCCTTAATCGATTGTTCCTGCCGTTTTATTCTTGAAGCAATCTTATCTGCCGATTCCAACTCTTCATACTCATAGAAAAGATGCGTGAATGGTATTTCATATCCAACCTTTGTTTTGGCTTTATCTATCCATGCATTTTTTCGATAGGGTAAAACCTCCTTTACAAAATACTCGTCAATGTCTTCATCCAGTGGCACATTTTCATAGTCTCTTAGAGAAGTGTCTGCAACTGGTCTATTTTTTTTATATATTATGTTCTCATGTTCATCTAACTGAGGACTCTCTACTGTTATTTTACTATACCCCAATGACAGAGAATTTAACACTTTGCTCTTACATATCACATTTGTTCTTCCATCGGATAATACTGCACTATACTTCCCATCCCGATATTCTCCGTATGCTTGAACAATAATATCTCGACATTCAGCTGTAATATCATCCTTTTTGTTTCCTATAGGCTTCCTTCTCGTTTCATAACACTGACTAGCATCTATTAGTAATACTTTTCCCGGATTACGAACTGGCTTTTCCTTATCTATAATCCATATGTAAGTTGCAATACCAGTATTATAGAAACTCTCCTTAGGTAATTGAACAATGGCATCCAACCAGTCATTTTCTATCAGATATCGCCTGATATTACTTGGTCACTATTCAGCGTCACCAGTAAATAATGATGAACCATTTTGTATAATGGCCATCTTTCCACTTCCATCTTTAAGCTTTGATATTCCATTCAACATAAACAGCATCTGACCATCGCTTTTACTCGGTAAGCCAGGGGCAAATCTCCCTGCCTCACCTTTTTTATACTCCATCTCCACCACAGGTGCTTCTCTTTTCCAGTCAATTCCAAACGGCGGATTGCTGATGCAAAAATCAAATTTAAATCCGCTAAACTGGTCATCTGACAGAGTATCTCCGAATTTCATATTGTCCGGATCCCCGCCATGAATAATAGTGTCCGCTACAGCAATGCCCATTGTAAACGGATTAATCTCTTGACCAAATGTTGTTACATTAGCCTTTTCGTCCAATTGATGCAATCTTTCTTCCATACAAGTCAGCATCTGACTAGTGCCCATTGTCATGTCATAAACAGTACAGTGTATACCTGATTCATCCATATCAAACTTATAATTGGTCACCAACAGATCGCACATTAAATAAATGATGTCGCGGCTTGTGAAATGGGCTCCTGCTTCTTCATCATATGACTCTGAAAATCTCTGAACCAGATTCTCGAAAATATATCCCATATCAACGGACGAATACTTGCTCATATTCATATCCTTAGCATTGAAGTCAAGGATAATCTGATATAAGAGCTTAGCCTCTTTCATGCGCTCAACCTGACCGTAAAAGCCCATTCTTGAAAGAATGTCCTTTACGTTGTCAGAAAATCCATTCAAGAAATCCATAAAGTTATCTGCTATGTTTTCTGCATCCGCAGCAAGCAGATCAAATGTATATTTGCTTGTATTATAGAATTGATAACCAGCAGCTTCTTTTAGAAAGTCTGCTGCCATCGGTCCAAAATTAGAATATTGCTTATATGCTTCCAGAACTTCCTCATGACGTGTTTTACTACTGCCTTCCTTCTTTGTTTCAAGGCAATCGTGAAATCTCTTAATTACACACATAGGAAGGATTACTAATCCATACTCATGCGGCTTATATGCTCCGAAAAGAGAGTTTGCTGCATTCCAAATAAGGTTCGCATTTTCCTGTGCTCTTCTTGTCACCTCATTGATTTTGTCTTCACTAACGCTCATGCTCTTTTAAGCCTCCTTCATTTATCATTTTGTCTATGATGTCTCTAAGATCAGACACATCAATTCCTTGCCATTTATCGTCTACTGTTTTACCAAAGTCAGAATAAAGCATACGTGCCCTAAATACTTCATTCGTACTGATAGGGAAATGCGTCTCTATTCTTCTGTTTAACGCAAATATTTCATCGTATATACTCCCACCATCCGATTTGAGAACTTTATAATATCTTGCTAGCGCCAGATAGTAGGTTTGCAAGTAAGATTTCGTCAACACAAATATCTCAGAGTTTCTATCATTTAATGATTCTTCCCACTGCCTCAATTCTGGAACATCTCTATGATTTCTCAATAACATATCCATTTTTGTGTATTCCGTATAAGCACTTTCTAATTCAGGATCATCCTTTTGGATCCTGTGCATTTTTAATTGATCATTAATATCAATCTCTCTCTGTTCTTCTTTAGCTTTTAAAAATAGTTCTCGTACTATCTTTTGATATTTTTTTAATCGTTCATTCACGTAGTCCGCAAATTCTTTTTTCAACACTCTACGCACTGCATCAATATCGATCATCACCTTGCTTTCAGGTATCAAATCCTTGACTGTCTCGTGAAGTGTTGGCTCACAGTCAGTTACAACAGCCATCAGACCACGGGTATCAACCTTAGCAAAGAATCCTCTTATTTCGCCTTCACTAATTGAAGGAAGCACCTCGATTATTCTACAAGTATTTTTGTATATACCTCCGATTACTATATATGCATTATAAAATGACCTGTACGTATATAAAAGCAGCGCCATCGGTGATCCGAAACTTCTCTTCTCGTCACGCTCATCAACCCACCGCTTTATCAATTTAGACATTGCGGGCTTACTGATAAGATCCCTATTATGCTCTCCCACAATATAATCATTCATATCGGCTCTTACATCCGTTAAGGATTCATACATCGCAAGCCGCATGATTTCATTTTCATACCGACGTGTGATTTTTGCATTATCGCTCGAAACAAATCCCAGCTGCTTCTGAAATAATGTATTACAATTTTCATGTCCTTCAACTTCATTAAGACATCTGTATTTGTAAAAGTAATAATGCAGCCGGGCAAACTGCTTTTGACGGTCAACCTGAATTATGTCAATTAAGACCTTGTCGAATCTACCATGGTTC
>VSOA01000371.1 GCA_009774585.1 Lachnospiraceae bacterium | reverse complement strand
GCGTAGTACCGCTCCCCACTAAGAAGCGTATCATGATCAGTGAATAGACGCCGCCGATAGCGCCCATCAGATTAATGACTGCGTTACCTTTGCTTCGTAATGGCATCGGTGTCAAATCGGGCATCAGCGCAACAGAGGGAGAACGATAAAGTCCCATGGCAAGCAGCACCAGAAACAGAACGATGATAAAAAGCGGCAGGTTTCTGCTGCGGTCCGCGGCGGGAAGAACCAGAAGAAAGATATCTGCCAGAAGTGTGCCTCCTATAATAAAAGGCATCCGCTTACCGATTCTGGTATTTGTCTTATCGGAAAGCGAGCCGAAAAACGGCAGCAGAAACAGAGCTAAAACGTTATCGGCGGCCATGATGACGCCGGTGACCGTTTCACCCAGATGAAAAGAATTCTTCAGGATCAACGGTATGATGTTGTCATACATCTGCCAGAAAGCCGAAATAGACAGGAATGCTAAACCGATTAAGACGGTTTGTCTGTAGTTAAGTTTCATATTTTGTCCCCCATAAATTGAAATACGATAGTTGTTAAACCGCCTGCGCTGTATTTGTTGCAGATGCAATTATATACAGACAAGTGATGTACAGAATTTGTCTCTATTGTAGCATAGGAATTCCGGAAAAGATATAGTTATGATTTGCGTTTTACCGTAAATACTATGAAAAGAGGCTGAAATCTGGTACAATAAATAAAACTAATTTCAGGAGAAATGATCATGGAACGATTATGCAGCAGGTGGGGAAGAGAACTGAACCGCGAACAAGTATGGCAGGAGTATCCGCGACCGGATTTGGTGCGAGACAGCTATTATAATCTGAACGGAGAGTGGGACTGCTGTATCAACTGTTATGCGGATGCCGACACGCATGAATATGACAAGAAAATTCTTGTGCCCTTTTCACCGGAAACTGTTTTATCGGGAGTGGAAGAGATATTGGAACCGGGTATGTACCTGCATTACCGCAAGCAATTCAGACTGCCGGAAGGATTTCGTAAGAGCCGGGTGCTTTTGCACTTCGGCGCCGTCGATCAGGAATGCGAGGTGTTTTTGAACGGTAAGCGGCTTGGCGCGCATAAGGGAGGTTATCTGCCCTTTTCTTTCGATGTGACAGAGGCGCTTTCGGAGGAAAATATTCTGACGGTGCATGTCACGGATGGGACGGAGCAGAGTCCTCACGCGAGAGGAAAGCAGAAGCTTTCGAAAAAGGGTATTCTCAGTTCGCTTTTCTACACACCTCAGAGCGGAATCTGGCAGACTGTGTGGCTGGAGAGCGTGGAGGAAGAATATATTGATTGGGTGAAGATTACGCCGCTTTACGATGAAGGCGCGGTAAAGATACGGGTGAAAATTGCAGGCGGAGTAACAAGTGCAAAAGAAGGTGACGGAAACTGCAGAGAAAGTGAACGGAACGGAATAGGCGGCGGAGAAGGACAATATTGTGCAGATGAGAGGACACATGTATCTGACAAAGCCGTAAAGATAATCGTTGTGGAGAATGATAAGACTGTGGCGCAGGCGCAGGCACAGCCGGACATGGATTGTGTGGTTTTGCTGAATGATTTTAAGGCATGGTCGCCGGAACATCCGTTTCTCTATGATGTGAAGATTTCCTATGGGAAGGACGAGGTCGCTTCCTATTTCGGAATGCGCAAGGTTTCAACCGGCAGGGACCAAAACGGTATATTAAGGTTTTTCCTGAATAACAAACCGTACTTTTTCAACGGGCTGCTAGATCAGGGATACTGGCCGGAGAGCCTGATGACGCCGCCCTGCGACGAGGCGCTTGTCTATGATATCTGCAAACAGAAGGAAATGGGTTACAATACGATCCGTAAGCACGTTAAAGTGGAACTGCCGAGATTCTACTATCACTGCGACAGACTCGGTATGATGGTGTGGCAGGACATGCCCAACGGAGGCGGGGCATATAATATGGTGTTTGTGGCGGGCATTGCAAATTTTTCCGACAGTATTGCCAGAGAAATGTCTGACAGCAATTACCGAAGATTCAAGCGGGAGGACAAGGAGGGCAGGAGACAGTACTGCCGTGATTTGACCGGAATGGTGAAACACCTATACAATCATCCTTGTATCGCCGCGTGGGTTCCTTTTAATGAAGGATGGGGACAGTTTAACGCGGAATGGGTAACGGAGAAGCTGCGCGGACTGGACAAGAGCCGTCTGATCAATCAGGCTTGCGGCTGGTTCGACCAGAAAGGCGGAGACATGTACAGTATCCATAATTATAAACAAGGGCTTATCGTATCGCCTCAGGAACGTGTGGTTGCGCTGACAGAGTTCGGCGGCTACGCCTATCCGGTTGCCGGACATATATTCAGCAAGAAGAAATTCGGCTATAAGCACTATCCTTCGAGCAAGGCGTTGACGGACGGTTATCGGAGACTGTTTGAGGAAGAGATTTTTCCGAATATAAAGAGAGGGCTGTCTGCGGCTATTTATACGCAGGTCAGTGATATTGAGACGGAGATTAACGGCGTCATGACTTACGACAGAGAGGTCGATAAGCTTGATTTGGATACGGTACAGGAATTGAATCGGAAGTTGTACCGGGTTTTTGAAGAAAGATTTTTACCAAAACCGGTTGACACGACTTAAATACTGTGTTACATTATTAACCGTGCGAGAGCGCAATAACCAAGCAGAGTATCCACTCTCACCTTGCAACAATTGGGTTCGCAAGCGTTCATAATTCAGAACTTCTGATATAACTCTACCATAGGGGCAGAGTATAGAAGACAGATATCATGAATGTAAAGTGGATAGTTATGCTGTCCACTTTTATTTTTTATGGGAGGGAAGAACCATTAGCGATTTATTCATTAACGAACAGATTAGAGACAAAGAAGTGCGCGTGATTGGCGAGGACGGAGAGCAGTTGGGAATCATGTCCGCCAAGGAAGCTATGAGGCTGGCAGAGGAAGCAGGCGTAGATTTGGTCAAAATCGCTCCTACAGCGAAACCGCCTGTATGTAAGATTGTGGATTACGGTAAGTTCAAGTATGAGCAGACCAGAAA
>VSOA01000037.1 GCA_009774585.1 Lachnospiraceae bacterium | reverse complement strand
CACTTCCTTTATTCCGTACAATACCAACGTAGAGATTATGCATATAACCGTACATAATCTATCAAAAAATGCCCGCCGAGTAACGGCTTACGGAGCGATTCCAATTTACGGACGAAGCGCCGATAACATACGGGACCATCGCAATGTAACTTCAATGCTCCATCGCATCAAAGCAACGAATAACGGCATCTATGTATGTCCGACTATGTCTTTTGATGAAAAGGGTCACCGTATCAATAACAAAATATATTATGTCTGTGGCTGTACAGGCTCAGGTCATGCACCCGCAAGCTTCTATCCTACCGTCGAAGATTTTCTCGGTGAGGGCGGCACTTATACACACCCCCGCGCCGTCTATGAAAATTATCCCGGCAAAGAAGCTCCCGCCGCAGCTGTCGGCAAAGAAGCCATCGGTGCTTTCCGCTTTGAAGAGATTTTTCTTTCTCCCGGACAAAAAACGGATTACATTCTTCTTCTTGGCGTAGAAGATAATGAAGAAAGCATCTGCGATATTTTGCAGAAATACAATACAACGCAGAAAGTGACCTCTTCTTTAGCTTCCGTCAAATCTTATTGGCAGGGCAAGGCGAACGTCAGCTTCCGCACGAAGGACGCTGATTTTGACTGCTTCATGAAATGGGTCTGCTTTCAACCGTTCCTACGCCGTTTATTCGGCTGCTCATTCCTGCCGCATCATGACTACGGACGCGGAGGTCGCGGATGGCGCGATTTATGGCAGGACTGCCTTTCACTATTACTGTTGGAACCTCAGGGAGTCGGACAAATGATCACCCTAAATTACGGCGGCGTTCGTATTGACGGAACAAACGCCACTATCATAGGAAACGAAAACGGAAGTTTTATTGCCGACCGAAACGGTATCTCCCGCGTATGGATGGACCATGCTCTGTGGGCGCTAATGACGACGAAACTCTATATTGACCAAACCGGAGATTTGGAAATTTTAAATAAGCAAGTTTCCTATTTCAAAGACGCACAAATTATGCGTGGAAACGATACCGACAATAGCTGGTCACCCGATCTCGGCAACAAACAGCTTACAATACAAAATGAAATCTACACCGGAAGTATTTTGGAACATCTCTTAATACAACAGCTTACCGCCTTCTATGAAGTCGGAGAGCATAATATTTACAGACTTCGCGGCGCCGATTGGAACGATGCTCTCGATATGGCGCAGGACCGCGGAGAAAGTGTTGCTTTTACTTGCGCATACGCAGGAAATCTGTTAGACTTAGCTTCAATTCTCCGGCTTATGGATAATAGACTGAACTATCATACCATTGATTTATGGGAAGACATTTCAATTTTACTGAATGATACACCGGATATTTACGATGATAATCGTAAGAAAAGAGAAATATTAGCGGCTTACACTCTCCGCTGCCGCCATGTCATCAGCGGCAGGCGCATCAGCTTTTCCTTGTCAGCGCTGGCGGATAATCTAACAGGGAAAGCAGACTGGCTCATGAACTATATCCGTTCCCATGAATGGATTAATGGTGCAGATGAAGACGAAGGATGGTTTAATAGCTATTATGATAACCACGGTCAGGCTGTCGAAGGCTTTTTTGACGGTAATGTTCGCATGATTCTTACGGGTCAGTTGATTGCCATTATGAGCGGCGTGGCAGAAGATAACCAGATTCGTAAAATTATTAAAAGCGCTGACCGTTATCTTTATCGTAAAGAAATTGGCGGTTACCGCCTGAATACAGACTTCCGTGAACTTAAATTTGATATGGGACGAATGTTTGGATTTGCTTACGGGGAAAAGGAAAATGGCGCTGTTTTCTCTCACATGACAGTCATGTACGCAAATGCTCTTTACCGTCGTGGATTTGTCAAAGAAGGATGGAAAGCTTTAAAGACACTTGCAGACACGGCGCTAAACTTTGATGTAAGCCATATATACCCCGGTATTCCGGAATATTTCCGCTCCGACGGACGGGGAATGTATCACTATCTGACCGGTGCGGCAAGCTGGTTTATGATGACTATGATTACCGAAGTTTATGGTGTACGCGGAAAATCCGGAGACCTTGTTCTGCATCCGAAACTTATAGGCGAACAATTTGACGCCGATAATACTACCTCCGTCTCCGTTCCTTTTGCCGGCAGATCATTCCAAATCGTATATACAAATGCAGACCGTAAAGATTATGGAGAATATACAGTCAGCTCCGCCGACTGCAACGGAACGAAGCTTACCGTAATTGATAATTCTTATGTACTGATTCCATTTGAAACACTTACGTCATTAACAGATACATTACATAGGATTACCGTAACGCTCACCTAAGGAAAAGCGAATGTTTTCTTTTGCTAAATAAAACCACAAAATACCTCGCATTGTATGTTAATGCCAATGCGAGGTATTTTATTTTGTTTTCTCTTCTTCTACATCCCACTGAACCAGATGATTCAAATCCCTGTATTTCTTGGGAGTCATACCGACCAGTTCGCGAAATTGCTGTATAAAATGACTCTGCGAAGAAAAAGAAAGACGGTTTGCAATATCAATTAATGAATAATCGCTGTACTTAAGCAGTCTCTTTGCTGTTTCAATTTTCTGCTTGCGAATATACGCACTGACAGAATCTCCGGTTTCATTTTTAAACAATCGAGAGAGATATCCTGCTGACACCCCTAATGCATCCGCCAGCTGCGCGACCGTAATGCGCTCTTTTAAATGTGCGTAAATATATTCTTTACAGCCATTAATATATTTGGAACCCACATAATCACCGGAGACCATACGCATTTTTTGTGCATAATCCAAGACCATCTCATCATGTAGATCCCGCACCTCGCGCACCGTATGAATATTATCCAGACTCAAGATATAGAAGTCGCTCATCCGAAACGCCTGCTCCAGTGCCATACCGCTTTGCCTGCATAAACGCGCAATCATCGCCGCTGTAATTACAAAATGATATTTCATATTTGTAACCGGATCCTTAGATAACACTCCTACTCCGTCGCTATCCAGAAATCTTGCTTGTTTGCAGTTCTTCCTAACCGTCTCCACATCCCCGTTGGCTACCGCCTGATAAAACAGAATCTCTTCTAACGGTTGACGATGCTCCATGTCATCAAAATCATCGCCCGCCTCTACAAGAAGCCATTCATCCCGATATCCCATGGAGCTCTCCTTCTGTGTTTTACTTTTCTACAATCTCTTCAGCAGTTCTTCTCTCTGTGCCTCATATCCCGGCTTGCCAAGAAGCGCAAACATGTTCTTCTTATAGCTCTCCACACCCGGCTGGTTAAACGGATTCACACCAAGCAAATATCCGCTGACACCGCAGGCAAACTCAAAGAAATAGAATAATTCGCCCAGATAGAACTCATTGACTTCCGGTACATTAATCATGAAGTTCGGAACCTGTCCGTCTGTATGTGCAAGAATCGTTCCGTTCATCGCACTCTTGTTAACAAAATCAACATTTTTACCTGCCAGATAGTTCAAACCGTCTAAGTCTACCGGCTCTTCTCCGATAATAATCTCTTCCCTGCTTGTCTCAATGTTTAATACCGTCTCAAACATCGTTCTGGAACCATCCTGAATAAACTGTCCCATGGAATGTAAGTCTGTGGTGAGGTCAACGCTTGCCGGGAAAATACCCTTCTGGTCTTTGCCTTCGGACTCGCCGTAAAGCTGCTTCCACCACTCAGATACATAATGTGCACTCGGTTCGTAGTTGGCAAGAATCTCTATGACTTTGCCTTTCCTCAATAAAATATTGCGAAGCGCCGCATATTTCACCGCGTCATTCTCCTCGAAAGGAGCCTCCAATGCCATCTTTCTGCCTTCTGCCGCACCTTCCATCAATTGATCAATATCCGCACCGGATACCGCAATCGGAAGAAGTCCTACCGCTGTCAATACGGAGAATCGTCCGCCTACATCATCCGGAACGACGAAACTCTCATAACCTTCTTCGTTGGCAAGATTCTTAAGGGAACCTCTCGCCTTATCGGTAGTTGCATAGATTCTCTTTGCCGCGCCTTCCTTACCGTACTTCTTCTCCGCCATCTCTTTAAATACGCGGAATGCAATCGCCGGCTCCGTAGTCGTTCCGGACTTGGAAATCATATTGATGGAGAAATCTCTGTCGCCAATGACGTCAATCAAATGCTTAATATACGTAGAGCTGATAGAATTACCTACAAAATAAATCTCCGGCGTCTTCCTGACAGACTTATCTACTACATTGTAGAAGCTGTGGCGTAAAAATTCAATTGCCGCTCTTGCGCCGAGATATGAACCGCCGATACCGATTACCACCAAGACCTCGGAATCACTCTGAATCTTCGCCGCCGCCTGCTTAATCCTTGCGAACTCTTCCTTGTCATAATCAACCGGCAAATCAATCCAGCCTAAGAAATCATTTCCGGCCCCTGTTTTTGACACAAGTACTTCTTTCGCATCAAGCGCCAGTTTCTTCATGGATTCTACTTCGTTCTCACCAATAAAAGAAGCTGCTTTAGAATAGTCAAATGTAACTTTGCTCATTTCATCCTCCATTCCGAAGTGCTTAGCCGTATCATATCTACGGCTAACCAGTTCACCTGTTTTTCTATCTGCACTACACATAAGTGTAGCATTGCATACACGGTTTTTCAAGATTTTTCCAAGTCGTCTTACTTATTATTGACTGCGTCCTCAATCAATCCGATAATCGTTCCGATCGCATCCCTCTGGTTGCTTTTACTCATCGCGTCAATATAAGTAAATCTGTTAAAATATAACTCTTGAATCTTTTCCAAAAGTAATTTGTTGGTTAAATCATCCTCATCTATCACTATACTGAATCCCTGTGATTCAAAGGATTTTGCATTCATAATCTGGTCTCCCCTGCTGCTTCCCATCGGCAGCGGAATCAGAATATTTGGCTTCTTTAAAGCGAGCAGCTCGCTGATTGCATTCGCTCCTGCTCTGGAAATCACCAGATCAGCCATGGCAAAGAGATCTTTCATCTCAGACCGGACATATTCAAACTGCTTATATCCTGATGTGGTAAGAAGAAGATTATCCATCTTTTCCTTTCCGCAAAGATGCACTACCTGAAAATCTTTCAGAAGTTCCGGAAGCACGTCTCTTACCGCCTGATTGATCGCCGCCGATCCGAGACTTCCTCCCACGACCATGATAATCGGCTTGGAAGCATCGAAGCCGCACAGTCTGTATCCGGCTTCTTTACTGCCCATGGCAAGCTCTTTCCTGATTGGAGAACCGGTCAGCACGGCTTTACTTGTCGGCAGCATACTAAAGGTCTCCGGGAAATTACAGCAGACTTTCCTTGCCACCGGAATACAGAGTTTGTTAGCAAGCCCCGGCGTCATATCGGACTCATGTATGATACACGGAATGCCTAAAGAGTAAGCAGCGCGGACCACCGGTACGCTGACAAACCCTCCCTTGGAAAAAACTACGTCCGGTTTAATTTCTTTAAGATACTTTCTCGCTTCCCTCATTCCCTTTAATACCCGGAACGGATCGGAAAAATTTTTCGGGTCAAAATATCTTCTGAATTTGCCCGTTGCAATACCGAAATACGGAATATTAAAATCTTCCATCAGCTTCTTCTCAATACCATCATACGACCCCATATAGGCTATCTCGTACTGAAGTTCGCGCAGCTTCGGAATAAGCGCCATATTAGGCGTTACATGTCCGGCAGTTCCGCCGCCGGTAAGTACAATTTTCTTACTCATTATTAAAGAAACCTCCTAATTGTCTAAGATTTCCTGTAAAGCACATGCCAGTTGATCGGGGCAGGAAGTATTCTTAAACCCGCATTTAATGCCTCTCAACTTTCCGATTGCTTCCTCAATCTTCATCCCTGAAACCAATCTGGATATTCCCTGCAGATTTCCGTTACATCCTCCCGTAAATTCTACGGACTTGATCACACCGTCCTCTACTTCCAAGTCGATCGCTTTAGAACATACCCCTTTCGGATGATAAACCATTTGTATTCCCTCCAGTTTACAATTAATATTTTCCCCGGATAATTCCTTTTTACACATTGCCAGACGCAAGATGCTTTTAACTGCGCTCATTGTACCACATCGGTAAATGCCACAGATGTAAATCATTTAGGCAGGAATTACTGTGTAATTCTTGTAACGCAAGCCGCCGGGCTTGCGTTTATTATAACACATTTTTCTATTCATTTCCAGTATGCCGGGCGGCAATACAGCGTTGAAATATACCGTAAAACAGATTAATTTAACGACGCCTTACGGCTTTTACATTACAGCTTTTCAAATATAATATAGGTATGCGGATTATTTTATCGTATCTAGGGAGGGTATGACGAATCATGTTTACAATTTTTTTTGAGCATAGAAACTTCATGGTCGCGATTCTGGCATTGCTGTTTGCTAGTATCATATGCCAGATTGTAATGGGAGTGATTTACCATCGCCTGATCTGGGAAACGGAACATATGTCCACCACCGGCAACAAATCTTTGCAGCAGCTTAAACTCAAATTTTCCGGCTGCTGTAAAATCAACGAACGAGTTTCTAATGTTACCGTTTTTGTGGACAGGTTTATCAGTCATATGAAATTCGGCATTGTTCCTTTATCCATGATAAAGCATCTGTCAGGACAACTCATGCTTCTCGCGGTTCTGGTCGCCGGAATCGGCGCATGCTTAAGCATTATACATAATGAAACTTTCCTAAGCATCGCGCCTTTTTATGTTATCAGCTTTCTCGGTCTATACTGCTATTTTGCAGTCTCCTCGCTGATTGACGTTCCCGGCAAAATCAACATACTGCGAATCAACTTGGTGGATTATCTGGAAAACCATTTGGCAAATCGTCTGGAGCAGACCGAGTTAGACATGAAGTTAGTTAATCCGGACACAAAAGAAAGTAATGAAAATCCGTCTCTCGAGACATCTGCCGTTCAAGATACTTTCGCCGCTTTTTCAGGTACTGAAATGGAAGAACTGGAATTGCTGCTGCAAGAGTTCCTTCTGTAAAAAATAATGGACAATCCCTCTTATCTCCTATAGAATGTTTAATGTACTATAATATATGTATCTACACATGAAGAGGGGGATTACATGGAAGACCTATTAAAACAGTTCAAAAAGAAATCTATCAAAAATGTACTGCCTGTCACAATTATTCTGACAATCGCCGCCGTCATTTTATTCCTTATTAACGGCGCTGCAGTGCCACAATTATTCAGCATGTTTTTCGGCGGCATAAATTTGGATGATATTCCTTCAACCCGGTTATATAATACCATTGCAAGCAGTGAAATTTCCGCTGTATATGACTGCTTTGCCGAATATGAATCCAGTGATGGACAAATTTATGAATATTATATCATTCCTTACGGTGAGGAATGGGAGAAATATATCGGCGTGCGTGTCAAGGAAAGTAAAGCACCCGATCTGGACCGCATCTGTGACGACACATGGGAGTATCTCATGGGAAACGAAGAAATTTCTTTGGACAACACCGTCCTCGTCAAAGGTAACGTGCGCCTTATGGATTATGAAGAATCAAAATATTTTAAAGAATGGTTCCGGGATATGGAGTTTACCGATGACGAAATTGAGGACTGCGTTGTTGAATATGTTCTGGTAGACGATAGATTTGCCGACGATATCAGTCCGCTCCGCCTCTATCTTATGTGCGGCGTCGGCATCATCATTTTCTTAATCGGCGTCTGGGCTTTCATCAAAGCGTGCCTCGGCCTCTACCTCAAAGATATCAAGAAAGATTTTGCACAGCTTGGCGCTTATGCGGAAGGACAGATTGTCTCAGATTATGAGAATGCCTGTACATTCGGTAAGGGTATTCGTATCGGTCGTCTCTTTACATACAACACTGCCTCAACATCGCCCCGCGCGTATCTGAATAACAACATCGCCTGGTTATATCAGCATCGCACAAAGAATTACACGAACGGTCTCTATACCGGCAGCAATTACAGCCTCGTGCTTTATCCGGTAAACGGCGACGGCAAGGTGGCGGACAGTTTCGATATCAAGAAAAAAGACAAAGACAGAATCCTCGAATACTACGCGAATAATTTCCCGCATATGGTCGTAGGATTTTCCGAAGAACTCCGGGATCTGTACCATCGTGACCGGGGCGCCTTCTTAGCACTGCGTTACGCACAGGCGCAGACGGACGCATTCGGACAGATACCTCTGCAAGGTGATGGCTTCGGGCAGACGCAGAATAGCGAATTCGGGCAAGCGTCTCCGCAGAATAATGACTTTACTCCGATGCCGTAACCGGTATAAAATAATATACGACATAAGAACAGGGCTATGCCATCAATATAAAATGGCATAGCCCTCTTTTATTTCTCTGCTTACGGCTTTTATATTTTTTTGTAATAATAGAATCCGTAAGCGGGTATTCTGACGTCATTCAGTCTGACTTTCTTTCCCGCTATCAAATCGGTATAGTCGTCCCCGTTTTCTTCTATCTGTATTGTCTTACCATATTCGCTGAAATTGAATACGCCGATTATTTTGTCGCCGTCATAATATCTTGCGATGCACAATACCGATTGATCGCCTGTCTCTATCGTCCATGCGTCCGCATCCGAAACAAACGCTTTCTGTGTCTTTCGAATCTCCTCTAACTGTTTCAATCCTTGGAAAATCCTTCCTTGCACGGTATTTATATCCTGAATATTCTCTGCCAGCTTCCAGTCCATCGCCCCACGGTGTATATAGCGTGAATCCGCCGCTTTGTCCGGATCTTCTTTATAGGTATAATCGTTGAGCTGCCCTATTTCATCTCCACTATACAATACGGGAATACCTGACTGCATGAACATATATGCATGGAGCATCATGTCAAAGCAGATTGCCCTGTCCATGGCTTCTTCATTCCGCTCAAAGGCTGCCTTCTCAACGCCACACATAGAAGCAGTGGTTCCGCAGAATCTGGCGTCGCCGGTAACCGGATCGGCATTATATAGTTCTCCCCGGCTGTTACTGTCTCCGGCGTATCCTTGGAAATAATCGTTCAGATACTGTTTATGACTTCTCTCTTCAAATCCTTCTTTCTGCAGCGTACCGTAATCGAGTCCCCATCCGATATCATCATGGCAGCGCAGATAATTCAGAAATACATAATCCTTGGGCAATGCATTAACAACATCGAGCTGCCGCTTCAGCAGTCTCACGTCTCTCGTTGCAACCGTATGCCAAGTCGTTGCCATCGTTGTGACATTGTACAGCATATGACACTCCGGTTTTTCCACCGTACCGAAATATGGCGTCACTTTCTCCGGTTCCATAACTACTTCTCCCAGCAAAAGGATTCCCGGGCAGATAATCTCACTTATGATACGCATCATGCGAACGATCGTATGTACCTGCTTAAGATTTCGGCAGGAAGTATTTAATTCCTTCCAGATATAAGGCACCGCGTCGATACGGATAATATCAATTCCCCTATTTGCCAGATAAAGGAAATTATACATCATTTCATTAAAGACGCGCGGATTTTTATAGTTCAGATCCCACTGATACGGGTAGAAAGAAGTCATCACATATTTGCCCGTATCCTCAAGCCATGTAAAGTTTCCCGGCGCCGTAGTCGGAAATACCTGCGGCACAGTCCTTTCATACATGGCAGTCTCCTCGGCAGTGTCAAAGAAAAAGTACCGGCTCATATACTCGCCGTCTCCCTGACGCGCCTTTCTCGCCCACTCATGTTCCTCCGACGTATGGTTCATGACAAAATCCATGCATACATTAATATCCTTCTTATGGCAGGACGCCGTCAAACTATCCAGATCTTTCATCGTTCCTAACTTCGGCTGGACCTTGCGGAAATCCGAGACGGCATACCCTCCGTCTGAGCGCCCTTTGGGCGTATCGAGAAATGGCATAAGGTGAATATAATTGACGTTACACTTCTCGATGTAATCCAATTTGGATTCCACACCTTTCATATTTCCGGCAAAATTATCAATATAGAACATCATGCCAAGCATATCATTCTGTTTATACCATTCCCTGTCTTTCTCCCGCATCAAATCACGGGCTTTCAATTCCTCATTCCTTTCTAAAAAGAACTGCCGCATCCTGTCGCACAATTCCGCAAACATAGAACCGTTATCATACAGTTCCATATAAAGCCAGCGAAGCTCGTCATGCTGCTTCTCAAGCCTCTGTCTGAAAATCTCATCATTCTGCTTATTTACCACTGTTTTCTTCGTTCTCATAATCTATTTCTCATCTCCCAAAAAAATCAATCCCACAGCGCCCGGACCCGAATGCGCTCCGATACTTGGTCCGATTGGTCTGATGATTATATCCGTGTAACCAAACCGTTCCGTAATCTGGTTCGCAACATATCTCGCATCCATCTCACAGTCTCCGTGAACAATGCCGATAAAAACTTGTTTATCCTTGTATTCACCAAGTCTCGTCTCCATATTATCGACCAATGTCATAAGCGATTTTTTACGCCCTCTCACTTTATCGAACGCTACCAGCTTGCCTTCCTTGTCAAAATAAAGAATAGGTTTGATGTTAATTACCGTACCGAGAATTGCGGACGATCTTGACAAACGACCGCCGCGATAAAGGAAGTTCAAATCGTCTACCGTAAACTGAATATTCAGGTGCGGACAGTTCTCACGCGCCCACGTTGCCGCTTCTTCTATCGTTTTGCCTTCTTCTTTCAATTCTATCGCTTTACGGATAATAATACCCTCTCCCAAAGAAGCCGAAAGCGTATCGATAACGATAATCTTCATCCCCGGATATTTATCCATAGTCTCTCTGGCGCCGCCGACAATATTCTCATATGCGCTGCTGAGGGCGGAAGAAAAACTGATGTGCAGAATATCTTTACCCTGTTTCGCATACTCCTCAAACCGCGTCCTGATCACTTCAGGATTGCTCGCCATTGTCGCCGCTTTCCTGCCTTCACGCATAGCGTCATAAAATTCTCTGACCGTCAGTTCTGCACCATTACCATACATCTCGTCATCCACCGTATAATAATGAGGAATAACGCCCACTTCATGTTCCGCCAGATAGGTCAGATCCATGTCGCAATTACTATCTGTTGTGATTACAAACTCTCGCATCGTACCCGCCTCTTTATATAATTATATTATTAATTGTATTTTCTATTCATACCTTGCAGATAGATCCTCCCAAATCGCAAGCATCCATCTCAGTCTATCATAAAATCGCCATTTCGGATAGTAATCTTAAAAAAATTTGTGTACAATAGTGATATAAATTATCGCAAGGAGAAACACTATGCAGTCAATCAAACTAAACGAAAAAATCGTAAAACACCTTGGACGTACACTCACACAAGACGATATCCTGTGGTTGAGCCTCTCCGGCAGCGGCATAGAGTTCCTCTACACAGGAACGTATCTTGAGATATGCCTGCAGGGAGACGACCACATAGACGCATCTACAGACCATACCCGGATTGCCGTCTACATAGATGATAAGCGTGTATTGGATGAAATGGTCAAATCCTCTCAGCCGCGTTATACGATCATCGATGAACAAACACCAGTCACCTGCGCAGTCCGTATCCTCAAGCTCTCTGAAGCGCCTATGTCTATTGTGGGAATCCGCGAACTTATCGCAGACGATAACGCTAAGATATCTCCTGCTCCTGCCAAAACGCACCGTGTTGAATTCATCGGCGATTCCATCACCTGCGGCTATGGAACGGATGATACGGACATGGCCCACACCTTCAGCACTTCCACGGAGGATGTGACCAAGGCCTACGCCTATAGAACCGCACAAATGCTGGATGCCGACTACAGCATCGTGTCTTACAGCGGTTACGGCGTATACTCCGGTTTTACGGATGAAACTACGGATATCCGCAACACTTCAGAACTCGTGCCCCCGTACTATCCTCTGACCGGTTTTTCCAGAGGAACTTATAAGGGAACGGCTCTTACCATGACCGACTGGGATTTCCGGCGTTTTGAACCGGAACTCATAGTACTGAATCTCGGTACAAATGACCAGAGTTACTGCAGAAATCATTCCGACAGACAAGCGGTTTTTACCTCCTGCTATCATGATTTCCTGACACTGATTCATGCCAAAAACCCGAATGCCTATATTCTGTGTGTTTACGGCATAATGAATAACGAGTTGATTCCCTGTATCGAAGACGCAGTCGATCGCTACCGACAATCATCTGGCAGTGAACGCATCTCTTCTTTATTTCTGCCTACGCAGACGGAAGCAGACGGTTACGTTGTCGATTTCCATCCGAGTCTTTATACTCACGAGCAGGCGGCTTCTGCTGTCTTTGCCAGAATCTGCGAAATCATGCGTTGGTAGAAAAGTTATTTTCCGTATATTGTAATTGTCGGTCCTACATAATATTCTTCCGGACTGTATCTGAATAAGTCAAGATATCCTATCCGGTATTTCCACTCTTTTCCGTAGGAGATACCGGTATAGCTTTGCATCATCGTATAGTTCCTTGTTTTTGCTTCATAAGCCGCCTTTAAGTCAGGGTACATATCGCCCCCCTGCATGATCAGATAGTCCTTCTTCTGGCTGAAATATCCCGTAGCGTACTCCGTATCGACATAATATTCTTCCGCACCAAGGGTATCGGGAAGAAGCGAAATGTCCTCACCTATGTCAATCACGGTATATCGTGCCGTATCTATAACGGGCGCAAAAGAAGTACGGTAAACCGTCGCCCCCTCCGGAATCCGCGCCTCCATATACTGTTCTGCCTGCGTGTACGTCAGGTCGTATCGATAGCTGTTAACTGCCACCACGCTATTACAAGCAGCCATAAGCGCAATCAGTGCAGGAATCACCCACTTCCTGTCAAGGTGAAGCCTCTTACACCTGCCTATCCACTCTTTCACCTGCATCAGGCCATACGCCATAAACAGAAACGTGAACGGTTGCACCAGCGAGAGATTTCTACCTAAAACTATCTGATATCTTGACAGAAAGAGAATGACGACAATCGGCATAAGCAAGAACACTACCGTCTGCTGCCAATCTTTCCTGCGGATCGAATAAATAATTCCTATCACAAGTACTGCTGCTCCCACCACTCCGTAGCCGGTAAGCGCATACGCCTCAAAATACCCAAGCAGCGGAAAGTTATGCTCTATTCCGGGATGCCCCCAAGCATAATGGTTCAGATTATATAGATTGTCCCACACAAATGTCTTAAAATGGAAAAACATCGAATAATTGCACAGACAGAATACCATCACCAGCATAATACAATTTAAAAAGAATAAAAAATTGTTCCGGTAACTCTTCCAATATTTCTTCTTCACATGGATCCCCAGCCAGAAAATGCCAAACAGAATGCCGTGGATCTTCGAGGCTGTAGCAAGCCCGATACAAATTGCCATAAGCGGATACCACAGATAAACCGCCCGTTCCTCATTTTCCTCCTGATAAATGACGCACCCGAGGAGCATGATCACATTTGCCACCGCATACATCATCGTATCCGGACCCGTATAATACAAGTACGCATACCCATATAAGGAAAAAACAGACAGCACCAGCGCGGCAAACGCCCAAGCGCGGCTTTTTGTCATCTTTTTTACGGCAAAGTAGACGCACACTTTAGAGAGTACCGCAGTGCCACATACAACATATCGAAGTAAAACTGTTGTTTCCGTCCCCGACAAAAATTTACCGAGTATGCGAACTCCCAATACCGCATAGTAGAACGTAAAATGCGGATAGCGGAAAAAGTCCAGTACATAAATATCTCCCGCATAGATATGCTGGTTCAGCAAATCAAAGATACAGTCCAAAGATAATTGTTCGTCCACATTCGGATAAAACGGCATCTCAAACTGCCAATGCTTGTAAAACAGTACCAAACCTGCAAGCAATGTCACGACAACCGCCGCTGCCATTCCGATTCTGTATTTCATTTCTTGTCGAGATATTTTCATAATTTGTATTTTTTTCAACCTTGTTCACTTCCTTCAACTAACCGGCGTCTGATCGTTACATCCAATCCTCTATATGATAGCTCTTCGTACAGATTGCATCAAACACGATTCCCTGCTCTTCAATGTATTTTCTGTAAACCGGAATCTTCTCTTCCTGCGCCTCTAATTCCGGGGACACGAAACATAATTTATACCCCAGTGCTTTCAGCTCCCGATAACTTTCCGCATCAAGAGGAATTTTCGTAAAACAGTCCACCCACACCCAGTCAGCCTTACCCGCCATATTGCGTATGGTATCTAATCCCTCAAATTCACTGAATCTGAGCGCAACATCTTTGATCCCCATGTCCGTCAGAAGCTTAATCATCGGGAAGGAAGAATCTAAGAAAAAATATTTCTTAATATGATACTGCTTCATATACTCCAAGACCTTATGCTCAATCCGTTCGCTCTTGATATTCAGGATCATCGTCCCGTGATGGTATTCCTTACAGTAATCTTCGAAGTCTTCTCCCTGCTCAAAGGGATTATGTGAAATATAAATCCGCCCGTTTAAATCATCCCTTAAATCCAGCTCAACACCATACTGTGCAGGCAGTCTGCGCAGTTCCGCCAGAGTATTGATCCTATGTGCTATGTACTCCATATCTTCCCTCCGTTTCAAACATTTCCGTTCTTTTTTAGGTTCACGCTAAATTCAATGGTTCTCTTGATAAACTTCCACTTAGACTGTAATCCCGTATTCCATTTGGATTCCCCGTGAATCCTCTCCGGAAACAGTACCGGAAACCTGACCACCTTCAGATTTTTCGTGCGCGCCATATACAATGCATATAAATCCAGTGAAAAATCATAGGGCGGATTCTCCCACTCGTCATAAAATATTTTCGGAAAAATATTCGGCTGCGCGTTGATATCATAAAGTTTCTTACGGAGAAAACAAGTCTCGAACAGACTCATTCCGGCTGTAAAAAACACGTCAAAGAATGGTCTGCCTTTGCGGTTCCCCTTAACGAAGACAAGTCCTTTTTCCTGCTCAATAAGGGCAAGCGCCTTCAGAATATCCGCCGGATCTGTCTGCATGTCCGCGTGCGTCCAGCCGATATACTCCCCTCTGCATTCCTTTAATCCCTGCAGGATACCGTAACCGTATCCTTGATTTACTTCAACCCTGACCGTTCTTGCGAAGGAATATTTCGGCAGCAAATCCGCAAGCACATACGCACTGCCATCCGTAGAACCGTTATCCACAAGAATGACCTCTATATCGTCTCTCTTAATAATTTCTCTGAACCGTTCAAGAATCAACGGAATATTATGTTCTTCATTATAACATGGTACAACGACTGATAATTTCATTCCTGCCTCTTTCCTCTCCTGTCTTCTTACTTCCCTCTACTTATTTTCCCTCTACTTATTTTCTCTCTACTTATTTTCTTTCTACTATTCTTCTACCATTTATTCCCTATCTCGTAATATTACCTGCAATGCCGCTTCATACTGCTCTCCGCTCGGTTTTTCAGGGTGAAAGTGGATTGCCTGCATTCCTGCTGCTTTGGCTCCCTCCACATCCTTCGCAAGACTATCGCCGATACAGCACACTTCCTCAGGCGGCAGTCCAAGCTTCTTTAAGCAGAGCGCAAAAATCTCCGGCGATGGCTTTTCTCTTCCCGCCTCTTCGCTCGTCACAAGACAGCAGATATCTTTCGCCAGTCCAAGCGCTTCCAGCTTACGATGCTGAATATGCGCTGTTAAGTCCGTACAGACCATCACCTTAATTCCGTGCTTGTGCAGGCAGTCGATAAACTTTCTTGCACCCTCATACAACACCATTTTCTCCAGAAAGGTCCCCCAGTATATCTCGTACATCTTAAGTGAGCAGCGTATCGGGTTTACGTCCAAATACTCCAATGTCTTTTGAAAATACAACATTCTGTTGTGAGACGCCCCCACATCATGAAGCTGCCTCTTTGTCTCGTTTCTTCCAAAATGATAGGCCTCCTCGTACTGCTCTTCGGTAATTCCTATCTCTTTGCACGTATACTCCCGCACTCTTTCCCCCGCCTCTTTATCCAGCGGGTCATAGGAATATAACGTATTGTCCAAATCAAATATCACGGCCCGAACCATCGTCTTATCCAATCTCCTGTCATAAAGCTGCCACTTATGGATTCACTTAATCTCTCTTCATAATTTCACCGATTACTGCCAGAAGCATCAACTGTACCACGCCGTTTGCTCCATCTTCCCATACGATGTGACCGCCCGTCAAATCTTCAATCTGCGAAATGCCCATATAGGCTATCTTCTCCCAGATTTCTTTGCCAACCTGCAAATCATCGCCCGCAAAAAGAATTCTCTGGTGCATCAGGTCATTATCATAGGACAGACTGCTGTTCACTCCGTTCTTCTGTAGAAGCGCCAGCATCGGTTCCGCATTGATTCCCACATCCATCAGGAATTCCACGCTGAGATTCGTCCTATATGTACCATCTAGCCCGGCTATCTCATCTAAGTCCGACGACAATCCGGTGTCAAAATAGCGTATTACAAGATCCGCGTACTGCTTCTGCGGTTGAATGTATTTAAGCGCATCGCTCCGGCGCTTATCAATTTGTTCCTTCACTTCCGCCCAAGCGTGCCCCCTGCTGTCCTGATCTCTTCCAAGCTTCCAATGGCACCTCAGCGCCTCGTCTGTATCCAGATAAATCTTCATATCAAGTACCTGCCGCATCTGAGGCAGATACAGAGAATGCAGACCGCACATGATAATATACGGTTTAGGAAGCATTCTTTTCTTGGCAGTAAAAGTGCCCGTATTGTGATCGTAATCCACCCGCTTCACAGAGTTATTACCGCGCAGCACTCTCAGATCTTCCGCCTGTCTGTACAGGTAATTGGCTTGGGGATTCAAATGCGTCATTTCATTCCAATTATTATCGCCCCGTTCCCACTTGTGGTCGCCATCTCCTTCAATATTTAATATACTGTTCTCGGAAAGCAGTTCTCCCAACATAACAAGCAGGCGGCTCTTGCCCGCACCGCTGTCCCCGGCGATGCCGATTGTAAACGGGCGGTTTCTCCTGCGATAATAAGAATTGCTGTTTACACCGTACAAATACATAGAAACCACCATAATCAGAAAAACGCCGACCATCAGTGTAAATATGATATTCTTAACACTTTCATCTACAATTTTAAGTCCGTTCAAATCTCTGCCCAGAAACGATAAATCCGTAAAACTAGTCACATGGAAGCAGACATAATACAGCAGATACAACAGATTGAATGCTCCATAAACTATTACCATCTTGCCCCTGTTTACAGAGAGTCCTGCGAGATAGAGCATGAAAAACGGAACCACCCATATAAACCATGCGGGCATCGCCGGCACAAACGCCAAAAACACGGAGAACAAAAGACCCGTCATACTAATTAGCAGATCTCTGTTCATCTGGTTAATGTGAAACGCTTGGAAATAAATAAAAAGCAGCACTAGCACACACAGCAGCAAATGCGCACTGCCATACTCGATATAAACATTGTCAATCGCACGCTGCTCTCTATTAAACAGCACCATACTGACAAATCCGCTGCCCCAGAAAGGCGCCGTGATCATCGCTGTAAGCACAACCGGAAGTCCGGTCATGACAAGCGCTTTTTTACGTCCTTTTCTTTTATATATATATAAGAAAAACAGCGGAAACACCACTGCAATATGAAATTTTGACGCCAAAGCAAGCGTGAGGAATATTACAAACTTTCCCTCGTTATAAACCGCCTGCTCAGCCGCAAGGTCCGTCTTGGTCAGATAATAAATGGCGCCGATTAAAAACACCGTCGGTATGATATCAAGCTGTCCGTGCATATATGAAGAATACAGCACGATGGGAGACAGAAAATATAATACCAGAATATATTTTCTTTTCGATCTGGATATATGCATCAGATAATACAGTCCCAGCAAGTCCATCAAAAGAAGCGGTAACTTAAACAACAGATTCTTTATAAAAACCGGAGCCGCATCGCACAAACTAACAAGAACTCCTCCGATGCATTCGACAAACAGCATCACCGGCGGATAAGGAAAAGAAGAAAGAAGGCGGTTATCATAATAATACTGATAAGGATTCTCACCGCCAAGAAAACACTTCACAAAGGGAATAAACATCAAATCCTGATAATCCGAAGAAAACAGACCCATCAAAAGCAGCTTAAACAAGACTGCCGCCACAACGGCAGTCTTCAGTATTTTATAGTAATTCTTTTCCAAATCAAGTGTATTTAATCTCTGTAACATGAACTGCTCATGCCTTTCTGTGATGCTCCTCATTCGTATGCCGTATATGCATCCGTAAACTATGTATCCGCGTTAATTGTTCGTCTATATCAGATTTTCCGTTTCCAGCAGCTCCTTAAAATACTGCCATGTTTTCTCATAATTTTCATAATCTGCCGGTGTACCCCAGCCCACATACCGGTCGATATCAAAAATCTTCGCACGATATTCCAGATCCAGCACATGCTTTGCCACCTGATCCACATAATATTCCCCGTTGATGCGGTCATTCTCGGCAATCATCTTCTTGGCCGCCTCCAAAAATATCCCCGCTTTTTTAAACCAGAAAGTAGCTACCACCGCCGGGTCTTCCATCGGTGTATCGGAAATCGCCTTTTTAATCGATGTGCCTGTGATATTGCCGGTATCGTCCGCAATCATCCAGCCGTAGGCATTGGGGTTTGCCAGCACAGCCTCGTTATGGCGATAGGTAAAGACAATACAGTCACACTCTCCTGTCAGACTCTCATAGGCTGTCCGGTCAATATCCATGCCGTTGTCACAGCCAGCAATCAAAAGCGGTTCCTCCGGATTTAAATAGTCCTCCGCCAGCATACAGGTACAAGCCTGCCCCTCCGTCAGATAATCCACCGTAATAAACTCTGCCTTAGGGTAATAAGCGCGAATTACATCCTCCACGCCGTCCTCTTTATGAAAAGTTCTGTCCACATAGATAACGTTGCTGCCATCAGTCATAACCCCCGGCAGATCTTTTGTGGCGCAAACGACCATCGGCTTCTTATCACCGGTCTGTCTGTCCGTAGTCATGATTGCCGGTTTATGCACGCGGTATCCTGCATCGGCAAAGCGCTGTCCTGCGCCAGCCATAGGGATTAAAACTCTGCCGGCATGATTCACAAGTCCGCTGTCTTCCTTTTTTGCGCCTGCTGCCGACGTTTTCCCGCGTATCAAATCCGTCCAGTACACAAACTCCTGCATGTCTTCCGGCGTTCCCCACTGGCAGAAATATTTCACGTCCGCCGGCACCCACACTTTCAGTCCGTCCTGCACCATGA
>VSOA01000370.1 GCA_009774585.1 Lachnospiraceae bacterium | reverse complement strand
GCAAGTGAGAAAGTGCAGGGAGTTATCGCATTTCATAGTCTGCCTAATATCTTCTATATTTTAAGAAAAAGCCATTGATTAAACCAGTAGGAACCATTCGTATTTTTTCTGTATAAAGGTTCTATTTTTAACGAAGTTTTGAAATTAACGTATACAGAAAAAACATCTTTTCTATGTCTCATTTCATTATAAGCTTTTAGCAGCAACGTTGTTTTTCCGCACCCTCTAGGACCAGTCAAAAGCTTAGCTCCTCCTTGACACAGTTTTTTCATTATTAACTTTTCATTAGGATGCTCAATGTGCCAATTTTCTAAATTAGCGCTATCTATATATTCTGCCTGTTCTGTAAATACTTTTTCATCATAATTACAATCTGCCAACATAAATTAACCCTATTCCTTTCAAAAATTGTCTTATATCTTTGCCAACACCTGATACTTCTTTCCATCCTTCGCAGTCTGCACTTTTTCATAGTTTACCTTAACGCCGTCATCCAAATCAATTTCTATTCGGGATAATGCCAAGTGTCCAATCTTTTCATCATACTCTCGGCATTCTTTGAGCTGTTTTTGCAATTTTTCTTTACGCTTGGATACCTTTGTTACTTCCCTTGCATTACTACTATTGTCAATTGTATCCTGCATACGGTTGATTTCACTTTCATAAATGCGTTCCATTCGATGTAAATAATCTACACGCAAATTTCCAATTGTATCAGCATTATAACGGTGCATATAGATGAGCGCTTTGAAACCGTTCAGCTTACCACTATCAAAGAGCCAGTAAATCGGGCGTTTTTGATATACTTTTAGGTGGTCAGCATAAAAATCTTTGAGAAAATAGTTACGAATAGCTTCCCTTGAAGAATCCCCGTTATTCCCTAATGCCTGCGCGATAAAATCCAAATTCTCTTCTAACGTTTCCACTCCATAGACAGTTTTCACAAACTCTACAAATCTGTTCACAATATCGGCTGTAAAGTATTCTTCATCTGTAATTGGAATTATGTTATCTGCATCTACTTTCCAACACTCCAATGGTTCTTTTCCATCTACTGGCGAATAATAAAATGGTGTTCCCCATTCTCCAAATGTATATTTCCCATCTAATCGAATATTAGCAGTGTCGGCAAATGTTCCACCATAATATGCATATGCATCTTTCATATCTCCGCCTGCAAACATTAAACCCTCTTGATCGAGAGAATATCGTCCGAACGTACAGCCTACCGCATAAGAAATGAAACTGCGGATATCTCTGCTTAAATCAGCTTTGCGGACTGTTACATCTTTATCCTTTACCTCTGGTGTTAATTCATCCTGTAAGCCATAGATATCAATAAAAATACGGTTGAGTTCTTCCTCATTCGCTTTCAGATTATGAAATCGTGTGTTACATTCATTTTCCCACCAAAAGAAAGCATCCACAATCCGATAAGAAGATTTTTCATTATTCTTATATATTGTTTTCTTTGCTAATTTAACCAATGGATGCTTTTTATAATTCCATGACAATTCAAAGGAGTCCCAATCACTTTTTGAGATAATTACATTGTTTTCTACAATCTTATTAATACATTCTCTCTTTCCATCATTACAAAAACACACTGGAATTCTAATAATATCACCATTTGTAAAACTCATAGTAGGATTTAATGCTTCTAAATAATGTGATGAAACGCACGAACACAAAACACCTACCAAATAAAATAATTCAATTCCTTCCTGCGGAAAAGCAGATCTACTTGTATCATCGAAAATATAACCTTCTTTTTTATATTTAACGGCAAAATGTACAGTACTAAGTTTATTCCAAGTCAATCCTCTTTTAAAATAACGTTGTGTATTCTGGGGTCTTGACGCAATCTTACCTGATTTATTGCGAAAGTTTCTTATTTCTTCTCCATCATTCTTCCAATTCACAATCATAATATCATCTGTTGACCATTTTCTATATTCTCCTCCACTATTACAAGGATACCATTTTTCTTTGCGATTTAAAGTTTCACTGCAGTCTTTCACTCCAAATCCAATATTGTCATATGAAACTTCATACCAAATTCTCTGAAAAATATTATTATCCCCAGTTGCCAATCCTGCACATGGTGCTGCAATTTCTCCCATAAGTTTTCCAATCTTGTAATTTTGTAAAGCTTTTTCACTTACCCAATACGCCACTGGACTCCCTGGAATTTTTGTAAAATTATCCTGCACCACTGTATAACAATTTTCTCCTGCAAGATACATCTCTTCCTTGCCCTTCTGTGTCGTTGGCTCAACCAGTCTGCAATATGTTCCTTTATATTCCGCAATATGGCTTTTCCGCATCACAAAACTGGTGGTCTGCACCACTTCCCCGCCAATTTCTTCAAACGCTCTTGCCCCTAAATGTGCCATATTTACAGTATCTATCATCTGCAATTTCGCACGCAGCTTTTCAAAACTGGATAAAAACATCCAAGCATGCTGTGTAATCATCGCCTGATATCTGTTTTCTTTTATCATCTGTCCGCAACGTTCGATAAAAATCGCAAACAAATCACTCTTACTATCCGGATAATTCTTTTTTACGAACTCATTTAATTTTATATTTCCATTTGAAATTCCCATATATGGTGGGTTTGTTACTACTACATCATATTTCTGCGATAGAATTTTAGCCTGTTTTACTAATATCGGCACTATCTGATTCCACTCATTATACCAAAGCAGCATAACGACATTGCTTACAGTCTGCTCCGCTGTCAACTCCCATGCTTTCAAGAATCCATCATAATCACGCTTCTCTACATTGAGTATTGAACCATACTCCTTAGCATCCACGAAAGTATGCAATAAATACTGTAAAGTTTCCTTATGTTCCTCACTAAGCAGAAAATCCCCCATGTCATTGTCATACTGCATACCGTTGCTTTCCTGTATTGCACACAAATTAGGCTCTATTCCAAGAGTCAAAAATCTTCTGTTATAGGAACGGGCTTTCATCATAATTGCAAAATAGGCAAGCTGAAATGCACGATCATCTATATCCAGTCCATAAATATTATTTTC
>VSOA01000369.1 GCA_009774585.1 Lachnospiraceae bacterium | reverse complement strand
CTATAGTTTAATTATCATTTTTCAGTATATGTCTTTCCAATACATTCGGTAATTTTTATTTTATGAAAGAAGCATAGGAGCAATCCGGAGTTTCTACTTTGATGCACTTCATTACTTCAATAGATTCTGTCGCCTTCAAATCCATATGGAAACCAATAATAGGGTCTTTCTATCGCATTGCATAAATAGAATGTAGTTTTAACACTTTAATGTTTGCAATATTGCTTCCATGGTATAGTACCATAATGCCATCCTAATCTTCCGCTTATCTTATCGCATTATTTTACCATGCGTAATAATTGAATTACTTTTTTATCTGACATATCATCACCATACTTTCATATTTATTCACGGCATTTTCACTTATAGATAGTTTAAGTTTCGGGAAGCCTGAGAATCATGCTCCCCGATTTTCTTTTTGACTGCAAGCGGAGTGATCAGCTTACCGCACTGCTTTGCTGCGCCCAATTACAAAGATACCAACCAGCATTTCAACGATTGACAGCCCTAGAAGGAATCCGGAAAAGAAATCCTTCACACCGGATCCTCCTATGGTATTTGAAAGCGCCTGTAAAGCAATTCCCATTACGATTAGTAAAATCCCATACAGAACCGTTTTTTGTTTCTCCAGTTCTTGTGTTCGTCTTAACAAATCTATAATCTGCACGTCATCATATATCCGTACACTCTTTTCTTCTGTTTCCTCGCCATCCATTAATTCCCCAATGGTAATTCCCAGTTCTTCACACAGACTTCTTACAATGCTATAATCCGGCATACATTTACCCGTTTCCCACTTTGAAATGGTTTTATTAGAAACACCCAGTTTTTCTGCCAGTTGTTCTTGCGTCAGATTTTTTTCTTTTCTCTTTCTTAATATGAATTTTCCTGTTGCTAATTGGTCCATTTGTTTTTCCTCCATTGATTTATGTTTACAACGGAAGAATACCTTTCTTTATGCTGGAAAGACATCCCTTATTTGGAGAATTTAGGGGGAATCGGCATTTATCTTAATAAAACAGAAAGCCTCAAACTCGCATCCGTTCCCTATTTTTCATAAAAAACCAATGTAAGCCTATCGTTAACGACTTCTGTTTTACCAGTCTGCCGATACCCCATTTTCTCATACAAATGACAATTCTTAGGCTCCTGCAGAATGGTGTCCAGTTCCCACTTTCCGTTCCCATGTGCTTCTTCACATAGCCGGATTGCTTCCTGCGCAATGCCCTTACCCTGAAATTCGGGCAGTACAAATATCGGAGAAATCCTCTTGTTTTTTCCGGTTTCTTTGCTGTCAACAATACGGACTGCCCCGGCTTTCTGCTGTCCGATACAGATAAAATAGTAATATGTAAAGTCCTGCTTCAAACGCGCTTCCACTTTCTCCACGCTCTCACTGCCGGGGCTTGTATCATAATCCTGATATTTCTCCAGCAGTTCTTTGAACGCGGCTACCTGCATTGCGTGTAATTCTTTCGCATCGTCAACGCCTGCCCTCGATAAATAGATTTCCATATGCTTCCTCCACTCTAAATATATTTTATCATCGACCAATCCCGCTACCCGTTCTTCCGTACCACCCGGCACGGATTGCCATATGCGATCATATTGTCCGGAATATCCTTGGTGACAACGCTTCCGGCGCCAATGGCGGTCAATGGCGTTCGTCGGATGAAACGCCGTATAAATCTGCACGTTTGGTGTAATCAGCAAAGAACGGTGCCGTAATCCAAAGATTCTCTCCTTTGCCTTATGCCATCTGGTCAAAAGTTCCTCATCACCGCAATCGTAAAGTTCTCCCGCCAACATCTTTTCTCTCACAGTCATGACAGCCTCCATAATTATGATATTTTTCCTAGATGACTCCTGCTATGAAAATTTCCAATCCGATTACAATCAGTATCACACCGCCGAGTATCGCCGCCCGATTGGAAAATCTTGTGCCGAATTTCTTACCGATCGTCAGTCCCGCCATGCAGATGACAAACGTTACCGCTGCAATGATAAGCACACACACAACAGCCATAACCAGACCATATCCGGCAATCGTGAATCCGACGGATAAAGCGTCTATGGACGTCGCCACACCTTGTACGAAAAGAGCCGTCATCCCGACTTCAGACTTGTGCGCCTCATCATCTTTCTTCCTGATTCCTTCCATCAGCATCTTGCCTCCTATGAAAAGAAGCAGCGCTAACGCAATCCACGGAATCAGCTTCTCAAAAGCCTGAAAATATTGTAGTATGGTGTGTACACAAATCCATCCGGTCATCGGCATAAACGCCTGAAAGAAAGCAAACACACCGGCAATGCCGCACATCCTGCGCTTCCCCATGTCCGGTTCATTCAGTCCGTTCGCCAAAGACACCGAGAAAGCGTCCATCGCCAATCCCACGCCAAGCAATGCGCTGTTAAAGAAAAATAAAATACTCCACTCCATCTTTTGTTCCTCCTAATATAAAAACCAAGTACAGCACTAAACTATACTTGGTCATATGCCTTAAGAGAATACAGACCTCATGCATAGTTTCAGCTATACATGAGTCTCGCAATTTAAAACAAGCCAGACCGGAAGGTCAGTATGTTGACTTGCTACGATATACGCTTGCTACTCCCTCATGGGATGATATTGGTATTAATTTATCATCAGGAACTCTTTTTGTCAATCGTGTTTTATCCGCATAATGCCTTTTTACTGCAGCTGTTTCTCACTCCCTCGTCCCGCTGCCGCGAATCCTACACAAATAGCCCCTTCCGGACATGCCCCTACACACTCGCCGCACCGGATGCACTCTGCAGAATCCGGCGACCTGACAGGGTCAACCTCCATCTTACAGATCTGCTTACACTTTCCACAGCCTATGCACTTATGTTCATCCACTTCCAGCCTGTAGATACTGATTTTATTAAGCAGTCCGTAAATCGCGCCAAGCGGACAAAGGACCTTACAGAAAAAACGGTAAACCAATATACATCCGATCAAGGTAATCACCAGAATCGCCATTTTCAGTGTAAAAAGCGAGCCTATCGTCTGTCTGAGCGCCCCATGGGATAACAGCAGAGGAATAC
>VSOA01000368.1 GCA_009774585.1 Lachnospiraceae bacterium | reverse complement strand
CGTACCACCTTTTGTTTGATACTTACATTTTATCATACATTATCTGAAAATACTTGAATTAATCAGTGTTTCCCTAGAATGAGTTTTCCTAACGGTATTAATACGCTCAATCCATTCGCCGCTACCGTGGGTATCATCAAACCCAAAATGCCTATCGGCGTTAGAACCATAATACCTTTTGTAATAATGCTCATCACTTCAAAAAGATCCTCTATAACGCCCCGCAGTCTTTCTCCCTTAGGCGCAACTTTGACAACCGCAATTCCTATAACAATCGCCGCAAAAATAATCTGCAGCATGTTTGCATTTAACAATGCATCTAATAGATTACTCGGAAAAATTCCCACGATCTGCTCCGCTATACTAGGAAATTCTTTCGCTTCGTACACTTCGCTTCCAACCGTAATGCCTACTCCCGGTTTAAAAATATTCGATAATACAAGACCGATAATAACTGCAAAAGCTGTCGTCGCCATAAAATAAACAATTGTAACGATTCCCATTTTTCCTATCTTCTTAATGTCCGTGATACTGGAAATACCTACTATCAATGACGAGAATACAAGCGGTACCATAATCATTTTAATCAGATTAATATAGATTGTGCCTAACGGGCGAAACAATTCCGCCGTTTCGAGATTCCCTTGTAAAAATACTCCTATAATAATACTGATGATCAATGACGCAAAAATAGCGATTGCCGATTTGTTATTCTTCATTCTTCTCTACCCTTCTAACTGAACTTTAATATGCCGCTTTATATTTTTAATATCTTGTTCCATTTCTTCCGCTCCTTCAAACCTCAGCAAAGCAACGCCGACCACTCCGCTGCTGTTCTCATATTCATTGATCAAATCTCCTTTCTTTTTGTGGATATATAAATCTACCACCTTTTCTTTCATATAATCATCGATAAATAACTCCGCAAACCGACCGTCTGCCTCACCACCGATAATATACTGAAAGCAGTATTGTATATGTGCCGGCGATTTTATATCACACTTTTCTCCCATAGCAAGCTGTAGCACAGCGGTCATCTCATCTTCTCCCGTAGCAAGCTGCATAAGCTGCGGAATATAGTTTCCTCCTGTACGGGGACCAATCTCAATCACATATATTTCACTTTGTGCCGTAACCCTGACTTCAACATTAATTCCGCCACACCCAAACCCGGATTGCTCAATTGTATGTGAAACCTCTTCATAAACCTTCCGCATCAAATTCTCGTCTATCCTTGCCGGAAATGAAGTTCCTATCGGAACAGAATTCTTAAAACGCTGTTCGCCAAGCGCCAGAAATGCTATTTGCCCATCTATGACAACACCGTCTCCATGAAACTGGTTATACGGCGTTTCTATGCATTGTTCTATGATAACTCTTCCGCATCTTGAGAATGTAAATGCATTCTCCACCGCGTGACGCAATCCCCTCTGCGACTCAATTCTTTGGACTCCTTTACTCCCCGAAGAGTCGACAGGTTTCACCATACAAGGATACTTGATTTCAGATATCATATGCTCCAGTTCATCCGGTTTTGTAATCGAATGAAAAACAGGAGTAAGGAATCCGTTTTTCTTCTGAAATTGTCTGAATAAGTCCTTTTCACTAAGCACTCTTGTCGATTCATAATCCGCTCCGGAAAGACCTAACTTATCACTGACATAAGCCGCCGTCATTGCCGACGGGTCAGAGGCATACGCAATAATCCCGTCAACCTCGTTGGTCTTAGCAAATTGCAGTACCGCTTCCTTATCCGTCGTACTGATGTCTGCATACTCATCCGCATAAGCATGCCCCGGATTTGTCGACAGATAGTCGCATGTAATCACATGATATCCCATCTCTTTAGCACGTTTGATTGCCGGAACCTGCGAATATGCCCCGCCAAGCATTAGTATTTTTTTCAATACGGTTTCTCCTTCATAAATTTATTTCATATATCTATTCTGTATATCTTCCAAAACCTACTTTCTTTTACTTCTATACTCTTTCTGTTTCTGAATAAAAATGTGATATCCCCTGTCGCCTAGCAGTTCCCGCAAAATTAAGTTCTGCAGTACCTTCACATTGTCTCTGAACTTAAGACTCCCATCGATTCCCGCCTGAATCTTACGATTCTCCTTCCTCATCTTAAAGGGCGTCGGCAGACGGTATTCAAAGCTTTCCGATTCATCTATCTTCTTGTCACATGGATCATAGCAGGGATCAACTCCGCAATGTGCGCCGCTGCCGTCCCGTCCGAAATTTCTGCAGAGCGATTTGACCGGTGTAATAATATATTTGTCCCTGATGATACAATAAATATTAATGTTGATATCTATCGGCGCCACTTCACCGTCCTTATCAAACATCGCCTCATACGGATCGCACAGATAACGGTGGACATACCACCAGAGCATATTTCTGGAGTGATGATACAATTTCCAGACATAATATGGATTTTTTCCGATGGAATCAAACAGTTTACGGTTTTTGTCCTGCGAAAACCGTATCCATTTATCTTTCCAGAGTCCGTCGCCATAATAGTATTGTATAGAAGATAATTTCAGAATATTTTCTCCCTTTGTATGCCATTCCTTCTCGGGCGTATGTCCGCACAGATACAAAATATCGGGATCATCCTTAAACAGTTCCAGACCTTTATCCATGAATTCTATAAAACACGGCGAAAACTCATTGTCGTCTTCCGTCTCAATCCATCTGTCGTAAGATTGAAATATGATGCGCTTCAAAAACATAAAATTTTCAGCGCCCCCGAGATTCACAGACTGATAGTAGATAAATACTTTCTTAAAACCTTCTATTCCATTTTCCAGATACTCTCTGACTTTTCCATATCCTTCCCAGTGGGATTCATCCGCCGGATAATCAACGGAAATATATAGTTCCGTGTATTTTGCCCAGCCGTTTTTTTGCAATGATTCAATACATCTTTTTAAATGTTCGTACCGGTTTAATGTCACTATGATAATCGGCGCGTATACCATATCGTATTCTCCTCATAAACGTACAAACGCACCCCCCCCCGAAAAAAATTTGAGGCCGCTGAAAAAGTAGATACCACCGCCTATATTTGGTATAATG
>VSOA01000367.1 GCA_009774585.1 Lachnospiraceae bacterium | reverse complement strand
TCATACCATTTCACGGGCAGATATCCTTATCTGCTTTGTTTTCATATCTTAAAACTCTTGTTATCCACATCCACCTCTTGTAAGTCCGGCTCAACCGGGCCTTTGCCCTATTGGAATCAAGATTTTGAACTTGTTTCGCAATTACCTATTAAATGCATAGAAAATTTCGAGTTTGCGAAGCAAATTTCGTAAAGTTAATTCCGAAGGAATTTACTTCTTTGACAGACCATGTCATTATACGACACGCTTTTGCAAAATGCAATCGGCTAATTGTTGGTAATGTGTTAAGATTTTAAAATGTATTTATTAAATTTTTATGACATTTGCATTTTTAAAAGTGTCGGCGTTTACTTTTAAAAAAAGGAATGTTAAAATGTATTCAGTTTTGTACATGAAAATACATGGTAGTAATGAGGAGAATGTAAAATGAGTTCATTTGAACGTAAATTCGGTAAATATGCGGTTAAAAATCTGTCTTTCGTGTTGATCCTCTTTTATGCGGTTGGCTATCTGCTTCAGATGATTAATCCGATGATGCTTGTTTATCTGATGCTTGACCCTTATGAGATTCTGCACGGACAGGTGTGGAGACTGGTTACATGGATTATGATTCCGCCGCCAAGCGGCAATATTTTCTTCACGCTGATTATGTTGTATTTCTATTGTTCCATCGGCACGACGTTAGAGAGAACATGGGGAACATACAGATACAATGTCTATCTGTTTCAGGGAATGCTTTTTACTATTCTAGGCAGTTTTCTGCTATTGGGATATCATTATCTTTTTCATGGAGACAGCATTGAAGCGTTAGGAGCATTCAATTATTTTTATAAGCTTAACGGGACGTGGCTGGCATTCAGCACATATTATATCAACATGTCCATATTCCTTGCCTTTGCGGCGACATTTCCGGATGTGCAGGTGCTTCTCATGTTTATCATTCCGATTAAGGTCAAGTGGCTGGGAATCATATACGGTGTTATGCTGGCGTTTGAATTTTTGCAGTATAATGTGGACGGCAAGTTTGCCATTGCGGCGTCGTTGCTTAATTTTGTGGTGTTCTTCTTAACGTCGCGCAATATGATGCACTTAAATCCGAAGCAGATTCACAGGCGACAGGAGTTTAAGCGGGATGTGCGTAGAAATACGGGCATAACAAAGCACAAATGTGCGATTTGCGGCAGAACGGAAGTGGACAGTCCTAATCTGCAGTTCAGATTCTGCTCTAAGTGCGACGGTAATTATGAATATTGCGAAGAGCATCTGTACACCCATACGCATGTCAAAAAGACATGAAGTTACATTAAGACTGTAAAGAACACAGTCTAAGTGTAACTAAGTCATGTCTGGAAGAATGCCGCTTACGCGCGCATTCTTCGGAAAGACATAACAGGAGTTATTTATATGAATCAGGAAATTTTATTCGGGAAGACACTGGAACAAGTAAAGAAAACGGCGAAGGAACAGGGAAACTGCGTCTCTAAAGAGCAGGTTGAGGAAGCTTTCGCGGCACTTTCTTTGAGTGCGGAACAGCTTGAGATGGTCTACGGGTATCTGCGCCAGCATAAGATTGGTATCGGGGAGCCGGTAGATTTGGAGGAGTATCTGGCAGATGAGGAGAAAGATTATCTGGATGCTTATCTGGAAGAACTTCGCGCTCTGCCGGAAGTATCGCCGGGAGAGTGCGAGGCAATTACTTTATCAGCCATGGCAGGGGATGCGGATGCGCAGAAGAGGCTTACGGAGATTTATCTGCCGCAGGTGGCTGAAATCGCGAAGCTGTATGCCGGGCAGGGTGTATATCTGGAAGATTTGATTGGTGAAGGCAATGTGGCGCTGGCAGCCGGTGTTACCATGCTGGGGGCATTGGAACATGCGTCCGAGGCGCAGGGGATGCTCGGTAAGATGATGATGGACGCGATGGAAGATTATATTACGGAAAATGCCGAGGAGTCTAAGAAGGATAAGAAGATTGTCGAGAAAGTCAATAAGGTTGCGGATGCGGCAAGGGAACTGTCGGAGGAACTTCACAGAAAAGTAACGGTTGAGGAAGTTATGGAAGAGTCGGGAATCAGCAGGAAAGCGATAGAGGATGCCATTCGTTTAAGCGGAGGGATAGAAGACTTGGAGAGAAGGGCTTAGGTGTAGCAGTGGATTATCAGGATAATGATTTTAAATATTTTATGCAGGATACGAGTTACGCATATCTGGGCGCGAGGTACAGTTATGCAGAGATTATGGAACAGGAGATGATTTCTTTTAAATACAAATGTATTGTGGAACATTATATTTTAAAAGATACCGACCCGGAGACAACGCTGGAAAGCCAGTTGTATTACATGACTCCGGATCAGTTTTCGTATAGGACATATACGAAACTCAAGGCAAAAGTAAAAGTCAGTATATTAGTACAGAAGACAAATATGTTTGGCAGACGGAAAATGGTATATGAGAATAAAGTAATGAAACTGGAAGAACTTGCAGAGATGAATCTTGCGAAAAAGAAGCAATGCGGGATGATCATACAGGAACTGATTTTGTCGAAATTAGCGCTCATGGCATTTAGCGTATGAATAGGCAGATATGTGTTGAAAAACGCGATAAATAACAACGGATAATGCGAAAATCGACTTGCCTATCATATCATTATCTGCTAAACTGACATTGTCAGACAGCATCAGCGGTAAACTGACAACAAATAAAGTACTTTTTTTAGAAATATATTTTATTTATTAAAATATATTTAATGTAAAATTCCCTTTTTACATAGGGCGGGCAGAGAACAAGTCGACGATTCTCTGCCTGTTCTTTTTTATTTTGCTAAGTTTCAGGAACAGTGGTATACTATATGCTAAATTGATAAATGAGCAGGAAAGGAGTTTGTACCGCCAATGCAGATAGAACAATTACGTGCGTACACATTATTGGAAAAAAGAGAAATTAAGGAGTTGAATTCAGTCAGTTACCTTTTAAGACATAATAAAACGGGGGCCAGAGTAGCGCTTTTGTCTAACGATGACGATAACAAGGTGTTTTATATCGGGTTCCGGACGCCGCCCAAGGATAGCACAGGGGTTGCGCATATTGTGGAACATACCGTAC
>VSOA01000366.1 GCA_009774585.1 Lachnospiraceae bacterium | reverse complement strand
CCCAATCTCCCCCCGTACCCGACCATGCCGCATTTCCCGCACTCCCATTACAACCGTTCGTAAATAATGCCGCTGCCACAATCAGCACCATACAAAGGAGGTATGACAATAATTTCTTACTGTTTCTCATTTTCATATCCTCAGTCTCCTTCAATTGTTATTTCCTCTTTCCAACCGGCACTCGCGGTCATGCTCATAAGAGGTTTCCATTGTCCGGATATTTCGACTCGGCACTTTGTCAATCAGCCTTCTCAGAGATTCTCCAATGGCTTGTCCCGAAATGTGGCTTCCGGTGAGATCGACATCACGATACTATGCCTCACGGCGACGGGCTCGTACAGGATTTGCACCTGTTTCCCCGGACAATACTTATCTATTATAAAAGTTTCTCTCTATTTGGTCAAGCACGATACGATCCGGCGCCGCTATTCCACCATATATACCGCGCTGTACTGTGTATCAAACAGATATCGCATCGGTCTGCCTGCAAACATCCCGCTAATCTCCTGCACCAATGCGGCCTGATTTTCATAATTCAAATCAATGTAAAACAGACAGCCGGAATCGCCCCCGCCGTCTATCTCTGCAAGCGCCTGCGAAATGACGCCGAGTAACTCCCCTCTTACCGGATAAGTATGCTCAGCTTTGGAGAAATAAACGCTTTCCCCGCATGCACGGTAACTGCTTCCGGAGGTAATATAGAAGACCGGGCGGTCCGCATACATGCCGACCGTATTAAGCTGCTCCTCCGTTCCGCGATACAGATAATTAACCCCCGGTGACAGATAGCCGAGCAGCATACAGCAAAACATAACAATGCACGCCGTATATGCGACGTTCTTTGCCATACCAGCCGTAAGCTTCCCCGCAAGAAATACTGAAAGCAGTATAATCATCGGAAATACGGGAAACACATATCTGTCCTCCTTGTATGGCGCTATTTTGGAAATCAATACAATATATAAGAACACGGCGGCCAATACTTGTATCGAAATCATATCCTGCATTGTAAACCGCAGTTCAAATTCTTTCCTTTCTTCTCTTTTCTGAAGCAGAATGCGAATGCTTCCGTCCTCTGTCGTATCTTTTCTTATACACCACCAGACGGATAACACACGATAAAGAAGCCGCACCACAGCAAACGCCAACAGCAGGAATGCGCCTTTGCCGAACAGTTCACCGTCTATTACTGCAAAAAACTCCGGAAGAGACGTAAACCATCCATCGCCTGCAGCCAGATTCCCGAACGCCTCCTCGCCCCTGTACCCGGAAAAGATATCGTTCAGAATATCCGGCCAAATCAGGAGCACTGCAGCTATGCCCGCTCCCATTGCCACCGCATATTTGACGGCAAAGGAATAATTTCTTTTCCATAAGGAATAACACCATATCACAGCACAGATAAAGAACGCGTAAATAAGAAAATAATACTGCGTCATAATCCCCATAAACGCCGTCAAAGAAAGAAGCGGATAAATCCATCCTTTCACTTTGCCGTCTTGATTCTTCGTCCACACCTCTTTCCAGAGCAATGCATTCACATAAGTAAAAAGAACCGCAAAGCAGGTGAATACCATATACATTCTGACAAAAACAACCGTGCTTACAGCCCCTGCACTAAGCCCGTATAAGACACAGACCACAGCCGACCAAAATTCCGATTTCATCAGCTCCTTAGATAATTTCCACAAGAACATTATCGTTAAAAGAAAGAACAGTATATTTACAAAGATACCGCTCCACTTTGTGAAAATACCCGGAAATACTATAGAAAATACGGAAGAGGAAAAATTCAGAAGCAAATAAAAAACCGGTGGATGTACATCCGCCGTAATCGTGCGCCAGACACCCGAAAACCCAAAAGCTTCTTCCCCTGTCAGCGTCAGATAATCCTGAAAATATTCGGAAGAATGCCATTGATTCAGCCATGTCCCATCCTCTCTGTCCGCAACAAGATACGGATTGTTTAACTGGCTCGTAAAATGATAAGAATATAATTCATCACAAAAGAATCCTTCTTTCCGGCTCCCCCAATAAAGAAGATTCACACTAAGTAGGCATATCAGAAGCACACCGATCATGATGCGCGTCCTATTACTCCATCGTTTCTCCATAATTTCCTCCATGTCGGAGCATCTTTTCGCGACGACACGCGAGCAAAATCTCAAATTTTGCTCTGCGATTCCAAGTTTGTGGCTCCGACACAAACTCGAGATTGAAAAATAAGGTCATCAGACTTATTTTTCAATCTTTCCCCTCGCTTTATCTCCTTGTCTTATCATCTTTCATGATTCCCTCATCATATCCATATCCCCGCCGCCTGTCATGATTCCTTTATCGTATCTGCATCGACTGCATTTTTTCCTTTAAACACATAGAGCGTTACGAAAAAATAGAACGGCACCGCAAACACCACCGTCAAGCCGTATCTGAAATACGCATTGACCGGAGACGCAACACACACGAGCAGGGTAACGACTGCCGGCACATATAAAGCGAGCAGTTTCCATTGCCGGCATCTCATCAAGAAGAATGCAAATATAAAGGTACACCAGAAATAGAATCCGATAGATGTCGTATAGCCCAGAAACGGAATCTCTCTAAAATATGTCATAAACTGATTCATACCTTCCACTAGCGACGGAAATCTTGATTTCAAGTCAAATCCGTCAGCATTCAGTCTGAAAACATCCGCTCCCACAACATAATAAGCCTTCGTTCTCCCCGGATCGTCCGGATAAACATATCCATAACACTTATTGAGCACTGCATCCAGATAAGTGACCGGATGCTCCAGAAACTGTCTCCAGTAAACTTTCAAATAAGCGTCCCACTCTTCTTTCGTCGCATCATTATTATAGAAATCTTTTACCCTGTCTGAAAACTCCGGCAGATAACGTTCCGCAAGCGTATCATACACCAGAATATTGTCAATCGCTTCTTTCTCCTCCTCCGACATCTCATGCCCATAAGAAACTACGCAGCGCGCCGTCTGTAAGAAGGGAATGGACAGACTCTCCGCAATACTTCCGTTTGGCACTCCCGACACCGGCAGGAAAACTTTGAACCAGAATGCAACGAACACAAGCACTCCCGCAAAGACGGCGCTCATTGCTTT
>VSOA01000365.1 GCA_009774585.1 Lachnospiraceae bacterium | reverse complement strand
ATTACCGCTATTTCCCGGCTCCGGACCTTACGCCCCTCGTCGTGAGCGATGAGATGCTGGAACAGATTAGAGAGAAGCAGCCGGAATTTCGCACGGAGAAGATGAAACGCTACAAAGAAGAGTTTGATCTTCCGGACTATGACATTGAAATTATTACCGGCGACAAGCATATGGCAGATCTTTTTGAAATGACCTGCGCAATCTGCGGACAGCCGAAGAAAGTATCAAACTGGTTGATGGGCGAGACGATGCGGCTGATGAAAGAAAAGGAAACGGATGCCTGTGACCTGTGCTTTTCACCGGAAAATCTTGCCAAACTGATTGCGCTTGCCGATTCTAAGGCAATCAACGGTTCTGTAGCAAAAGAAGTTTTCGAGGTAATGTTCGAGGAGAATGTAGACCCGGAGCAGTATGTGGAGGAAAAAGGATTAAAGACTGTGAACGATGAGAGTGCGCTGCGTAAGGCTGTCGAAGAAGTCATTGCAGGTAATCCTCAGTCTGTAGACGATTATCATAACGGTAAGGAAAAAGCAATCGGATTCTTGGTGGGTCAGACGATGAAAGCTATGAAAGGCAAGGCTGACCCTTCCATGGTGAACAGGCTGTTAAGAGAGTTATTATAACAAAATGAAGCAACGAGGCTGACGATATCGTCAGCCTTATTTCGCTTTATGGGATAGGAAATCGGGCGGAAACTCAATTAAGATTCAGGTATTCCAAGAATTTAACAGCCATTTCCGTGTCCTTGCACGTAAGGGGAATGCCGAGAACCGCTTCGGAGGGATACCCTTGATAGTTGAATGCCGGGTCGTCTAGATATTTATAATAATCCGATTCCCGTATCAGTTTACTGTCGGTAATTACAACGCCTACTGCCACCGGCTTCTCCATTGTGGAGGGATCAAGATGGTTGATCGTGAGGGCGGAAGGGTCAACCGGCGTCACGTCGGAAGACGCATCGGCGCTTTGCTCGAAAGAGGCTTCATCCTGATCAAAAGTGGCGGCATCGGTATAGTAAAAATACGGTCTGTATTTTTCAATCTGTTCCGCGCTCATGATTTCCTCGAGATCAAAGAAACACTCAAACTGCGCATATTGTTCAAAAGTTTCTGTCTCAGCGATCTGTGCGCTGATTTCACCGGCCTGCATCATGGCAACCAGCTTCTGCTGATTTGCCGCCATATATTGTAAATCAGTAGTGTCGGAAAGAGCGATGGATGCATCGATATATACTTGGTATTCATTGGGGTCAATCTCTGCATATTCCATAAATTCCTGTGCCCATCTCGAGGATGTTGTGTCTTCATATTGAAGCGTTCCGGTGTTGATCATCGTAGCATAGAAAGCATAGTCCTTGCTGGTGACAAGCTGATAGATTACGGTGACTGCGACAATGATCAGAGCGACGGCCACCAATGTATGAATCTTATAGTAATCCCAGAAATACGCAAGCTTCTCTTTGAAGCTCATTGTGCTGAGCGCCTTTCTTTGCTGTTCTCTGATTTCTTCTACAACTGACATGCTAGACTCCTTTATCCTATTGGCAAATTTACTTTTTTTATTATAGGGAAATTGTTCCGTCTTTTCGAGTTCGCGAAGCGAATCTCGCAAAGTTAATTTGCGAAGCAAATTTACTTTTTTTATTATAGGGAAATTGTTCCGTCTTTTCGAGTTCGCGGAGCGAATCTCGCAAAGTTAATTTGCGAAGCAAATTTACTTTTTTTAATCATATATACTTTATAAAGTAATGTCAATGAACGCCGTCTTGTGTTTCTGTAAAATTTTCATAAATATTTTCTGTTCGTAAGAAATCTCTAGGAAGGATTGTATCGAAGCGGCAGTGTGAGGATAAAGAGCGCACCGCCCCCTTCTGCGTTTGCCACCTTAAGAGAGCCTTTGTGCGCTGCGGCAATCTCCTTTGCCACCGCAAGTCCGAGTCCGTGGTGACCTTTTTGCTCGCTGTGTCCGCGGTAAAACCGTTCAAAAATCTTTGCCTGCTCCGCTGTCGGAATGCCGGGGCCGTTGTCCTGCACTCCGATAGAGATTTCTTTTTCATAAGAACCATCGGCAAGAAAAAGTGAGATGCTGCATCCTTCAGGAGTGTAAGAAAGCGCATTGTGCAATAGAATATGACATACTTGTCGTATCCTGAAGGAGTCGCATTCACAGAGTGGAATTTCTGTTTCGGGAAGACGGATGGTAAGATGGTGTCCGCTATCCGTGGCAAGCGGCAGAAAGTTTTCATATGTTTCGAGAAGAAGCGTCTGTAAATCGGCGGCTTCTATTCGGAGGGCGAGTCCGTGGCTGTCTGCTCTGGACAATGTCAAAAGCTGTTCCAGCATGGTTGACATCTGAGCGCCTTCCCGGGCAATTACCTGAAAAAAAGTTTTTTGTTCCTTGACAGGCGCCTTTTCGCAGGCGGAGGCATTGGCGAGAATGACGGCGAGCGGCGTGCGCAGTTCATGAGAGACGCCGGCAATAAAACGATTCTGGCTGATCTGGGAGTCGAGAAGCGGTTTTAAGAGCCGCCCGGTAAAATACCAACAGAAAAGCATCAGCAGACATTCGGAACCGATGAGCAGTGCGATATAAAGAAAAAGACTGGTTTTTACATGCGCATAGAGTGGGTTGAGAGATTGCAAAAAGTAGATTTTAAGGGTACTGTTGTTCCTGACCAGTTGTTTATGATAGTAAAGGATTTCGGGGAAAATACCGCGATATCCTACGGAAATGTCCGCTGCGCCGGAGGTCTGTTTCAGAGTGCGTCCATCGGTCGGAGCGGGCAGATAGCCGGAATAAACAGATGAAACGGAACTGGAATACGCGCGGTTATGGAAGAGTTCCACATCGTTATCCCACAAATAGATGCGGAAACCAGCAGCTTTCTCCCGAGAAGTCAGCCAGTCAGCCGTAAGAATATTCTGTTCGCTGATGGAATCTACAACCGTCTGCGACTGGCCGGCAAACGAAGATAATTGGAGAGAGAACTGTTGTCTGGCGGAGAGATAGAAGCTGACACTGAGCAGCGCGGTTAAGAGAACCGAGGTGACGAGCGTAAAAAGTATAGTCAGATGAATCCTTACTTTATGATACATGGGATTTCCTTTCTGCGGATATGTCAGCTACTC
>VSOA01000364.1 GCA_009774585.1 Lachnospiraceae bacterium | reverse complement strand
GTGACGATATCCTGATAGGCGGGACCGGAAATGACCGACTGGAAGGCGGCTATGGGAATGACACGTACATCTTCAACATCGGGGACGGAAGGGACACCATCTGCGATTATGAGTACAGCCAGACAGGGGGAAAGAATGACCGTATCGTGTTCGGGGAAGGAATCCATGCAGAAGACATCCACCTGAGACGGGAAGGGAGCAGCCTCGTGATCGATTACAGTGAGAACGACAGTGTGACAGTGCAGAATGCGTACTATTACAATGACGACCGGTACTTCGTGGAGAACATCGAGTTCGCGGACGGCAGCAAAGGAACGATTGATTATGAGAATGCGCAATTGAACATGGCAGTTATTTCTACAGATACAGAAAGTATATCAGAATCCCAGATAATCGAAACGCAGCCGATTGAAGAACAGCCAGTCGGAGCAGAGCCAGTTGAGACATGGTTAACAGGAATACAAACAGATGATACACAATCACTGGACAATTCTACGATTCAAAGTGTAGAAACAGTTGTAGATTCTGCGCCAGATGTGAATAACAATGCAGATATGCCAGCTTTGGATGGGTCTGTAATAGGAATGGACCCTGTGGTAGGTGAGAATCCTGATGAATCGGTAATGGGGCAGGAATCCATTCAAGAAACAATAGTTACGGAAGAACAAGTAGTAACAGATACTACTGTGGATAATTGCGTTGAAATCTTGGAAGACTTGTATGCGACGAACCAACCCTCTCAGGAAACGATTCAGGAAGAAAGCCCGGCGGCAGAACAGAGCAGTGCGATATATGACAATCCAACGGATACGGCGGTCGATAATATCGTGAATCTGCTCGTGCAGGATATGGCGGAGAGTGGAACGGGTGCGGTGTCGGATTCCGGTTCGCTGACAGATGTAACAGCAGTAAACGATAATGTACAATTGTGGGTTTCATAATTATGTTATTTAGTAGACAGTATTCAGACAGAGAATAATGTCTTATACAGCGAAAACTATGCAATGAAGATATTTTCTCAGTCTGAGTGCTATCGAACGGACCTGCATAACCCAAATCTTGAAAACAATACAAAAGGTTCCATTAACGGACAATATTTGGTGGATTATGAGAAGAAAAGAGCTGTGTTTTTTCGGATTGAGTAGAGTGGAATAAATAATAATGTTACCACATTGCATGAGAATGTAAAAGTGCATTGTTATTATTATGGACTGACACAAGACGATGAAACACAGATGCCACGTGATGAGTATTGCAGCACAAATCTGGTTCTTAAGATTTTAAATGTTCGGTAGAAGAAAAAAGGAAAATTAACAAAAAACTATTGACAAAATTGTAGAATTTGACTATTATTTTTCTAAGTTTCAAAGGTGGGACTTCTTATTATTATATAGGAGTCCCTTTTTTGAATCTTTCTAGTCATTAAAGGAGGAGAGAATTATGAAGAAAAAAATGTTAAGCCTTGTGCTTGCAGGAGCCATGACAGCCGCTTTACTGACAGGCTGTGGTTCTACAGGCGCAGATTCCGGCAGCACGACCGGAGAAACAACCAACGATGCAGCAGCAACAGATGATGCAGCCGCAGAAGATGCAGCGGCAACAGACGACGCAACAGGCAGCGCGGAAGCAGAAGCTTCTACAGACAATGCAGGCGCAGCTGACAGTGCAGGCGGCACATTAAAGATTGGCGGTATCGGACCTCTGACCGGCGCTGGAGCAGTTTACGGCATTGCAGCTATGAACGGTTCACAGATTGCGGTTGATGAAATTAATGCGGCAGGCGGCGTTAACGGTATGATGCTTGAACTGAACTTTCAGGATGATGAGTTGGATTCCGAGAAGTCTATCAACGCATACAATACCTTGAAAGACTGGGGCGTACAAGTTATCGACGGCTGTGTAACAAGTGCATGTTCCATTGCAGTATCAGCTAAGACAGCAGAGGATAATATCTTCCAGCTCACACCTTCAGGTTCTGCGGTAGAGTGTGTTGCAAACCCGAACTCTTTCCGTGTATGTTTCTCCGATCCGAATCAGGGTGCGGCATCCGCACAGTATATCGGTGAGCATTCCCTTGCAACCAAGGTAGCGGTTATCTACGACAGTTCCGATGTATATTCTTCTGGTATCTATGAGAAATTTGCGGGTGAAGCGGCAAACCAGCCTTTTGAAATCGTAACCGCAGGTGCGTTTACAGCGGACAATAAGACAGACTTTTCCGTGCAGTTACAGCAGGCGAAAGATGCGGGCGCAGACCTTGTATTCCTTCCGATTTATTATAATGAGGCTGCTTTGATCTTAAAGCAGGCTTCCGATATGGGATTTGATGTGAAGTTCTTCGGTTGTGACGGTTTAGACGGTATCTTAGGCGTTGAGAACTTTGACGCTTCTTTAGCAGAGGACGTTATGCTGCTTACACCTTTTGCAGCAGACGCTACAGACGATCTGACAGTGAAGTTTGTTACAACATACAATGAGAAATTTGGTGAGACTCCGAACCAGTTTGCGGCAGACGGTTATGATGCAATTTACATCATCAAGGCAGCGGCAGAGAAAGCTGGTATTACGGCAGATATGTCCAACGAGGAAATCTGCACTGCTCTGTCAACAGCTATGACAGAGATTCAGGTAGACGGACTGACAGGTCTTGGCATTACATGGGACGCATCCGGCGAACCGACTAAGGATCCTAAGGCAGTAGTAATTAAAAACGGTGTTTATACAGCTATGTAATAAAACATGAAGTTACACTAAGGCAGCCAAGTACGCTGCCAAAGTGCAACTAAGTCATGTTTGAGAGAATGCGAAAAGCGAGCATTCTCTCCAGTAAGACGATTGAATGTTGAGCGTTTTCGCAAACTCGTGAAAAGACAACATGAAGTTACACTAAGGCAGCCAAGCACGCTGCCTTAGTGTAACTAAGTCATGTTTGAGAGAATGCGAGATATTTTACATTTTAACAATAGTCCGGCTTGAGTGGATTATTCGATAATATGTATCAATTACATACCAACAATGCAATAAAGAACAGAGGTGTAAGATTGAAAAATAAGTCTGATGACCTTATTTTTCAATCGCGAGTTTGTGTCGGAGCCACAAACTCGGAATCGCAGAGCAAAATTTGAGATTTTGCTCG
>VSOA01000363.1 GCA_009774585.1 Lachnospiraceae bacterium | reverse complement strand
ACTTAATATAGTTATATTATGGGGTATGATTATGACAACAGTATTTATATCGTATTCTTGGGATTCAGATTTACATAAAGAGCGAATTAAAAGATTTGTGGAATATTTGCGTAGACATGGAATGGAGGTAATATTTGACGGAGATGCGAGACCGGGGGAACTTTTACCTGACTTTATGGAAAAAGGGATAAGAGGTTCTGATTATGTTTTAATGTGCTTTACACCAACATATAAGCGGAAGGCGGATGGAAGGCTAAAGAGAGAAACGGGTGGAGTTGTTTATGAAAGCACTATAATAACCGGAGAAATTTATAGCCGAAATAACCAGTACAAGTTTATTCCTATTCTATTTGATGGAACTTGGGAGTCATCAACACCGTATTGGGCGGTCGGTAAACTTGGAATTGATCTGCGGGGAAACAATGCCGAATCTGAAATGGCGAAATTGATGAGGACATTGAATGACAAACCACCTGTAGATTTACCTACCGTATCATTACAAATGACGGGTAACGGAAAGACAAAAAAGAGAAATAGAATCTTTTTAACTGTCATGATTGTAATGGCAGCGATTGTTGTTGTCTTATTTGGGTACAACATTATAGAAAAATTAATAATGCCGGACGATACTAAGAGTATATCTTCCTCCGAATCTGATTCCTATACAACGTCTGATAATGATTTATCTGTAAAAGAACTTGTCAATCAAATATGGGAAGATAGTAATTATATACGATCTGAATATGTTAAAAATTTAATTAACACAGGGATTACACGCTATAATAATGAGGATTTTCCCTATGCAGGGGCTTTGTTTGAGCAGGCGATTAAAGAAGGCGATGAAGGAACTACTGCAAAGAACAATTTGGCTTTTATGATACGAAGACGTGAATATAAGTCCGAAAATTATGAATTAGAAGATTTGTTAAGTCAGTGCAGAGAAAGTGGAGGTGCATTTGCACTTATTAATTATGCCATGTATCTTGTTTCTGTAAATGAATGGGAAGATGCAGATTCACAGTTTAAAATGGTAAAGTCTTCTGATCCAGAAATAAAAGAATGTATTGACTGGTGGATGAAGTTATATAACCGGAAAGAATGTGAAGGTAGTTTGGTTTTAGGATGGCTGTTAAAGTATGGGGTATATGAAGATGAAGAAAAATCAGCTTCTGATTATTTTGAGGATGCTAAAGAGGATTATGAGAATATGCCTGATTTTTTATATTCTACGCCTGATTTGAGCCAGAAGTGATGAATAGAACAATAACGATCTTACATATGAGCAAGCATTAAGTGCTGCTAAAAAAGTTGATAAATGGAATAACTATTTAATTAATGTAATAAAGGAAAGTGAATTATCCCCAAATAATAACTCGTAAGGGAAACAAATTTCCCTGATTTAAAAGAGTAAATTAGCGTGCATACGGTATTTTCTGAATATGGACTTACCACTAAACACTAAATGAAGTTCTACAGAAAACAGAGCAAACCAATAGAAGCTAAAAAGGGAAGAAAGATTCAAACTATACGTTTAAAACAGTTATTTTCCCAAATTACTGTACAGAAGATATTCGAGATACTTTAAAAGACTTCGCCGGTCTTCTCTTTTCAGTTTTTGCATATGGAGAAGGATGTCCAGCAATGTGATGTCATCCAGATAGATTTTATATAGGTCGATATTGCCCGGATAGCCGACAACTGTACCCAGAAGATAGTCGGAACTGACGTTATAGTATTTTGCCAATGCGGCAACGACCCATGTCGGTATCTCGCGATATCCGTTCTCATAGTTAGAATAGGCTTGCTGCGATATCGACAGATAGGAAGCGACAGTTTTCTGCTTCAGGTCATGGTCCTCCCGCAAATCTCTGATTAGTGTTTTGAGTTCTTTCATGTTTTTCCTCATTTCTGCGCTGCTTTCTGCGCATATCGAGTTTGTGGCAAGCAGCGCGCAGACACAAATCTCGTGGGGCATCTCATATGAGATGTTCTTTTCTCCTTTGTGCGATTTTGAGTTACGAGTATCATCATATAATAATTATAATAAAAATTGTGAAAAGGATGACGTTGACCAAGATGAATGAAAAATATAAAATGATGTAAGAAAAAGGGATTAAAATGTTAGTGCAGATGGTATTTAGAGAGGAATAATTAATGAAGATACTTATGATAGGAAATGGATTTGATCTGGAACATGACCTTCCGACGAAATATATAGACTTTTTGGGTTTTGTCAAGAAGTTTATCCGCACATATCGGCAGATTGAAGAGGATTCAAGCATATTGAGTACAGTGGAAGATGAATATCTAAAGCGTATTTTTGAACGACCAGAGTATAGAAACAGAATTGAGGCATTGCATATATTTACATGTAATAATATATGGATTGGACATTTTATGATGGCTTATAGAGAGCATTTGAATAATAGAGAAAACTGGATAGACTTTGAAAATGAGATTTCCGATGTCATACAGGCTATGGATGAACTTATGAAGTATTATATGAGTATCGAAAGGGGAGAGAATGAAAATAAAACTTTGGAGTCGTTTTATAAAAATAAATTAAAGCGTATTGGAGGATTCTCTTCGGCAAGATCTGTTATACAGAGAATTCCTGAATTGCTGCGTGATTTGGACAAACTCATTGGGGCATTGGAAATTTATATGTGGGACTATATCGGAAGCAAAAGGATTCAATATTATAATCCTGATATAGCGCAGATTTGTCCTAACAAAGTATTGAGTTTTAATTATTCTGATACATATAGGGTTTTGTATGCATATAATCAGAAAAATGTGGATTATTCTTATATACATGGAAAAGCTGAAAATAATATAAGTTTTTTGGGGGATGAAGAGGAAGTAACCAAGGAAGAAATAGATTTATGGATACAGAAAAATGCAGATATGAACAATATGGTTCTGGGGATAGACGAATATCTTGGAGAAGAGGAAAGAAGTAAAGAAACGGATTTTATTGCATTTAAAAAATATTATCAGAGAATATATAAAAAGAATGGAAATGAATATAGAAAATGGTTGGAGCAAATTGATGAAAATGTAGCAGCAGGGAGAAAAGAAGAAAATATATTGTATATCTTTGGTCATTCTTTAAATGAAACAGATGGAGATGTATTAAGGGAATTTATTACCCATAATC
>VSOA01000362.1 GCA_009774585.1 Lachnospiraceae bacterium | reverse complement strand
ATGATGAACCGGTCAGTTATCTATATGGTGGAGGATTTCAGTATATTGACTTACTACAGTTTGATATGAAAGACAAGAAAATTGAAATTATCAAACTGCAGGACATAGAAAATAGATCAGGTTTGACAGAAGTTGAACATACTTTGCCGACAAAAGGATTTCTGATTGTAGATCAAGGTTGTAAGTATTTAGAAGAAATAGAAAAAAAATATCAAAGATGTACGGATAGTTATGCGTTCATATTATTCACGACAAAGTAAGTATGGTAAAAAGGCAATGTATTAATATATGTTTTGGTGTAATAAAGCGAGGTGTGGCATATGAAGCTGCTGATTCAAATTCCCTGTTATAATGAGGCGGAAACATTGGAGGTTGCGCTCAATGACCTTCCTAAAAAATTGAATGGGATAGATGAAATAGAATATTTGATCATCAATGACGGCAGTCAGGATAACACCGTAGAAGTAGCGCAGAAATGGGGTGTACATCATATAGTCAGTTTCAAGCAGAATAAAGGACTCGCCAAAGGATTTATGGCGGGACTGGACGGCTGTCTTAGAAATGGCGCAGATATCATTGTTAACACAGATGCAGATAATCAGTATTGTGCGGAAGATATCCAGAAGCTGATACAACCGATTCTGGATGGGAAAGCAGATATTGTGATTGGGGAAAGACCGATCGATCAGACGGAACACTTTTCCTTTATCAAGAAAAAGCTGCAGCATTTCGGGAGCTGGGTCGTGCGAAAAGCATCGAATACGAATATCCCGGATGCACCGAGTGGTTTCAGGGCATTTAGCAGGGAAGCGGCAATGCATATCAATGTAGTCAATGACTATACATATACGCTTGAGACAATTGTACAAGCCGGCAGAGAGAAAATGGCAATCACAAGTGTGCCGATAAGGACAAATGCGGAACTGAGACCTTCGAGACTTTTCAATAGTATATGGGGTTATGTGAAAAAGAGTATGCTGACAATCCTTCGTGCATATATGATGTACAAACCGCTTAAGTGTTTTACATATCTGGCAATTACACCGATAGTGATCGGTTTGATGATTGGTTTTCGATTTCTGTTTTATATGACAATAGGGCAATCAGGAGGACATGTCCAGTCGCTTATTCTGGCGTGTACTCTGATTATTATAGGTTTCTTGACTTTCATGATCGGGCTTATGGCTGATGTGATCGCAGCTAACAGAAAACTTCTCCAAGATACACAGTATCATGCGAGAAAGACAGAGTATGATGCCATTTATATGCAGATGAAAATGGAGAGGGAAGTGGTTAAGACCTATCAGGTAGTTGGAAAGAAAATACATCAGGAAACGTCTGCCAGAGAAGAATTGCAAGTAGAAATGTAGAAGAATATGTACCTTGACAATTTCATATTTTATATCAGGAATTTCTCTTGCATGGTATGGTGTTCTCTGATATAGTGATAAAAGAAAATATCGTATCAATTTCTATGATACCGTTTTCTGTTACTATAACAAGGAATCATGCTTAATTCTAAGAGTTTCAAGCAAGTATCCCAAAACAAAATTTAATAAAGTACATGGGATATGAACAGAATCCTTTATGATTTATGTGATGCAGCTATTATCATATTCCATGCAGGAAAGGCAGGTTTATGATGAAACAGATAAATAAGAAAGGTGGCGGTCACATAGTTCCTAATTCACAAATTAGAGACAGTTCCAGCAAGATTATCTTTGGAGATTCGCATTTGTGCTCACAATTTTTACATGGATATGTGAATATACCAATCCTTAAAAATGTAGAGCCGGAAGATATCGAAGATGTTTCCAATCGATATGTACATATGTTTACTGAGGAAAGAAATTCAGACGTTGTGAAAAAGGTTCGATTAAAAGGAAACGAAACTTCGTTTTATTTAATTTCTCTTATTGAACATAAGTCACGGGTGGATTATAATGTAATTATACAGATATTACGATACATAGTATATATCTGGGAAGATTATGAGAGAGAGCAGGAAAGAAAACATAAGGGAATCAGCAAAACGAAAGATTTTAAGTATCCGCCGGTTTTACCGATTGTTTATTATGACGGAGTTGCTGACTGGAACGGTGGTATTAAGTTAGAAGACAGAATTTATTTGAGCGATGTTTTCGAAGAGTATATACCAAACTTTAAATGTATTCTGGTGCAGTTAAAAGATTATAGTAATGAAGAGATTATGGAAAAGAAAGATGAGCTCTCTATTGTAATGATGATCAGTAAGTTACAGAAAGAGGCAGATTTCGCAGAGTTCAGTAGAGATATCAACACGGAATACTTAAATGATATTACATCTAAGTCACCGGAATATTTACTGGATATCATAGCTCAAATAGTAGAAATACTGCTTATGAAAATTAATGTGCCACGTGATGAGGCAGAAGCATTTTCAGGGAAAGTAAAGGAGCGGCATATGGGAGAATTATTTGCAAACTTTGAGGCATATGATGTGCAGGAAACAAGGCGGATAGCCAGAGAGGAAGCTAGAAGAGAAGTTAGAGAGGAAGCTAGAAGAGAAGTTAGAGAAGAAGCTAAGAAAGAAATCAGAGAAGAGGGGATTAAGAAAATTGTACAAGTTGTTAAAGCCATTGTAAATTCCCAAGTCAGTGCAAGACAGCAGCTTATAGAGCAATATGGGCTGAGTGAAGAAGAAGCTGAGAAAAAGGTAGAGTTGTACTGGTAAGAGTAATTATTAGATAACTTGTGGTAATCAAATATATTTTAAAAGAAAATCCTGATATAAAGTATGAAATTGGACTGGTAAGTACAGTGCGGACATGCTTTGTGTCGGGATTTTTTGTGTGGTGAAAATGATGAAGCAAAAGAAAAAATTACTTGTAACAGCATCGACATTTCCAAGATGGGAAGATGATACGGAGCCAAGATTTATACTGGATTTAGTATCTCATATGACGAATCAGTTTCAAGTAACCGTACTAGTTCCGGCGGCACCGGGAGCAAAGGATAGAGAAATTTTAGAAGGAGTCGAGGTAATACGTTATCATTATTTTCCGATTCACAAGTGGGAAACTTTGTGTTATCCGGGAGCGATTGTTCCAAGAATTAAACAAAAGAAAATTCGAATTTTGTAAGTACATTTTTTATTCCTATCTTTATTTTTTCATTTATCGAGAATGTTACCGAATTATGATCAGTCACTAATAA
>VSOA01000361.1 GCA_009774585.1 Lachnospiraceae bacterium | reverse complement strand
GTTAGAAAATCATCATGTAATGGTAGAATAAAACGTTTTTACCAATGTAAAATTGCATATTTGAGTATTCCAGCACTTCCGTATTTGATGTAGTTAAGAAACGGAGGTGTTGTTTATGAGAGAAAAGAAAAACCATTTATATGTGGATAGTCAAGAACGAAGCATTTTATTACATAGCCTTGTGGAACTGAAAAACCAGCTCATACAGCAGGGCAGATATACGGACTGCGTTGACGAACTGATATTCAAAGTCGTAAACGCACCAGTAAAGAGAATGAAAATTGAATATGTCTAAGGCACATCACAGAGCCGCTTATTCTTATTGATTTATTAAGAGTAAGCGGTTTTTTTGCGTCCTGTCGTTCTCTGCTACTCTTACATCGAGGAGTTTGACGGGGGGAGTTGGATTATCTTAAACGACTGACGCGTACGGATGTTCCTGTTGCGGGTTTGCCGGAACACAGATATAATGGTTGTAAACTATTTCGGGAATGAGGTGCAGTTTTGGATATAGAAGGATTATTGGAAAAAAAGAAGCGGTATGAAGCAGTAAAGGACAGCATTCCGGAAGCGACAAGGATATCATTGGAGAATGCTTTCGAGGTGGAGTATACCCATCATTCAACAGCCATTGAAGGAAATACACTGACCCTGATGGAAACGAAGGTAGTGCTGGAAGACGGGATTGCAATCGGCGGGAAATCCCTCCGGGAGATTTATGAAGTGGTAAACCACAATAAGACATACCGGTATGTGAAAGAGTGCATCGGTAAAGGGTTCGCACTGGAGGAAAACATTGTAAAGGATATCCATGCCCTGCTTATGGAGAATATCCTTACCGGCGGCATCTACCGCAGGGAAGAGGTGGTGATCAGCGGCGCAAGCCATACGCCGCCTGCAGGCAGTGAAATGTATGCACAGATCAAAAACTTTTATGTGGAGCTTTCCGGGAAAAAGGGATTGAACGATATTGAGCTGGCGGCGTGGACACATGCTGAGTTTGTGCGGATACATCCTTTTCTGGACGGAAACGGCAGGACATCAAGACTGCTTATGAATTACCAGCTGATGGCAAAAGGCTTCCTGCCTGTATATATTGCGAAGGAGGACAGGCTGACGTATTATAACGCGCTGGACCAATATGCGGCGCATGGCAGGCTGGATGATTTTGCAGATATGATAGCCTTGCTGGAGGAGAAAAAGTTAGACAAGTATCTGGAACTGGCCGCAATACAGGAGCAGGAACCGCCGACACAGACCATGTAGACAACATCATACAAACAGACCGGAAGAAGTATCAGACGAAACGTTTGGTACTTTTTTTGTGTCCTGAAAGCATAACATGCCAGTTTTACAGAAAACAGGAGGAGGGATTGAATGACACGAATCAAGGAAAAGGCAGTAGAAATGATTCAACGTATGCCAGATGATGATATGTTTTATGTAATCAATATCCTTCAGAATTTGGAAGAAATGACAGCAAAGAAAGATACCGAAAGAGAACAGGCTATGGCAGCATTTCAGGATATACTGAAGTATAGAGGAAGACTGCCGGAAGACTTCGATGCGGATAAAGAACTGGCAGAGGCGAAGATAATGGTTGCATTGGATAACGATAAGTTTATTGATTTTGAAGATTGTTTGCAGGAGCAGTGCGCGGTAGAAGAGGTAGCAGATTACATTGTGACTAGAAATCCAGATGATTTTATAGAATCAAGAGTAAAAGTTATTCAGCCGGATGAATTGGTGAGTCTTTTTTAGGTTTAGTCATAATGGTATAAAGTATGATAAGAGGATGGAATCGGAAACTTTATAATGGGTTCATATGAGTATAGGTGATAACAAAGTAGCAGCAGGTCCACGGGCCTGCTTTTTGCCATTAAATATGACGAGAAACAGTTGTATATAACAAAACAAATCATTTAAAACTATGGGGTACATCGAATGGATTATGAAATTAAGTTTAAAATGATAGAAATAAAAGACATATCTAAAATACAGAAAAGAGAACGGGTAAAAGATAGTGCGTTAGGAACAGAAACGACACAAATAAGTAATATTACAGATGAATATTGCAAGCTGGTTATGAATCAGGTTGGATTATTGATGGATTTAGAGGCAGATGTAGCAGATATGCTGGAAGGCAAGTAATTGGTCTTGGGATAAATCTAAAAATTTTTTTGATGATAATGTAGTGTTGAATTATGGTGTTGTTTTGTAAAAAGTAAATTAAGTGGGGATAAAAATGAATATATTGGTGATAGGAAATGGGTTTGATTTGGCACATGGATTGCCGACAACATATAAAGACTTTTAAGATTTACAGCCGAATTTGACAAATATAGACAGGCAAAAAAAGAAGGGAGTGAACTGGCATGGGGAGATAATAGTGAGGGCGGTTATTACAGATATTTCTGGAAATTATATAATAAAAGAAATAGTGATGTAAACGTAAATAAGCTACTTTCAGAGATGGAGAGTCTTACAAGTAATAATATCTGGTTAAAATATTTTCAAGAGGTTTATGAAGGCAGAAAAGAATTGGGTAAAGATGGAGGATTGACTTTGAAAGTGAAATATCCAGAGTAGTACAAACATTGGATGACGCAAGATGATGTTAGAATAGCCCTGTTCAAGTTTCGTTTTGGTGCAGGAAGTATGAAAAATTGCTTTCATTTTTAGGAAAATGAATATATAATAAAGCAACGACGAAACGAAATTTGAAAGGAATGTTGGAATGAAAAAGAAAAGTCTTATAATCGTTATAATCATTGCAATAGTTAGCGTAATAAGCATCTATCTAAGAACCAAACCCAAAGTATTAGGGAATATGAACAACAGCTATTCAGAGCAAATAACTACAACTTCTGATATTTCGTTTTCGGGGAAAGCAGGCGATAGAATAAAGTTTTCATTCAAATCTGAGATTATAAGTGGGGATTTAGATATGGTCTTATATGATTCGGCTGGAAATGAAGTATATACATTAGACAGGGCAGGAGCGTTAGAAACTTTCTTTACGTTAGAGCGTTCAGATACATATACTTTGGCTGCTAAATGTAATAATTTTATTGGAGGATATAAGATTGTTATTTATATTATGCCAGATTAAAAAATTTTGCTGCTAATTTGCTTGACAAACAGTTTTGTTTTTTATATAATCCCGAGTTTGACACTTGTGAAATCAAAAAGTGGCTACAAAC
>VSOA01000036.1 GCA_009774585.1 Lachnospiraceae bacterium | reverse complement strand
CATATCTTCAACAACCTTTTCATCCTGCAGAAGCTCCGGCTCTATAGAGCATCCCCAGAGAATGGTCTTTCCTCCCGCACGGTTAAAAGCGCTGTTTGCCACAATGGCTTCTTTCTTAGAAATTTCATAACAATACATGTCCCCGCCCGTGGACATATACAAAGGCGCCTTGTTTCTGCCGAGAACTTTGCGGAATCGATAGCGCATAAACGATTCCGGATCGCGAAATACGGCGCGCCAGACATAGTACCACACATGCGCGAAGAAATGCTCTGCTATCTTCCGCTCCTGTAAGATATCGCACAGCGGTTCAAGAGAATAGAATCTGTCCTCCTTCTCGCTGTTTGTCACAAGCAGTTTGGGAATATCCTCCAACATGTGGCATGTACTGTTTATGATTGCCTCGCAGCCATGGTTTCCGCTGCCGCCGTGCAAATACATCACTAACCGATTATCCATTTTACCGACTGAGCCCTTTCTTCTGTCTCTCCGACCAAAATATTATCTTTTACGCTTTTTCCCGAAAGCGTCATACTGCTTCACAATCATCCTCATGATATGAAGAAGCATTTTATTGGGATACTTCATAGCGAGATAGAGAAGCGAGTTCGACCTGCTTGTGACAGTTAACGGCGTATTCATAATTCTGTCCCTCGTTTCTTTCTCTGTAAAAATGCTCTGTATCTTCTGCACATAGTCCTTATCCGGATTACGCAGTTCATTCTTCATTACATACATCATCATATAACAATATTCCTTATTAAGCATCGTCTCACCGTAAGGAACATGATAATCGCGCACAATCCGCAGAAGTGCGTTATAACAGTTTATAACGCTCTTCGCATTATCCGGATCGTAAGCGTGTACGATGGAATCTTCCACATAGCGGTAGTGGTAGAAAAGAGCGCCCTCCATGACTACGACACTCGTACTCTTAAGAAGAGCCGGATAAATCAGGTTAAAATCGTCTCCCATGCGAAGCGTCGTATCATAATATTTCTCATTACCTTCAAAAATAGATCTTTCACACAGTTTCATACAGCGGGACATAGGAATAATTCGGTATTCTCTGCCAAGGAGTTTGTATTTCAGGTCCTCTTCAAGCCTTGCGCCCTCGTATACTCCCGGCGCAAGAGGCTGGATTACCGGAACAGTCGACTTACGTTTCTCAAGCACATGATTGCAGCAGATTATCTCTCCCCTGCGCCCTGTGAGACATTTCGTCATCTCTTCCAACATCTCCTCACTCACATAATCGTCACTGTCAATGAAGGTATAGTACTCCCCGGAAGCTTCTCTCAGGCCGGTCATAACCGCCGCCATAGGACCTCCGTTTTCCTGATGAAATACCTTCACCCTGACGTCCTTTGCCGCATACTCGTCGCAGATTGCTCCACTCGCATCTGTCGAACCATCGTCGATAAGCAGCAATTCCAAATTACCGTATGTCTGAGCCAAAACACTCTCGATGCACTGCTTAACATACTTCTCCTTGTTGTATACGGGAACAATTACACTGATTTTGTATTTTGATTTCTGCATTATAAGATCTCCCCTTGCGGCGTCACCAGCCGCCATCCCTGCCATAACCGCCTCATCTGCTCCGGAATACACACCTGCGTATTCTTGTGAACGGACGGACGAATCATAATCTTCGCATCATAAGGATTCAGTCTCGCTCCCCAGAAGCTAAAAGTACTGTTCGCGCAAATATTATGCTTACAGCGACTCATCAGCATCATATCATAGAAGCTGTCTCTCCCCTGATTCCAGTCGATAATCTGCGATGCCTCTTTCTGATAGTGTTCTTTCACATAAGGGATATCATCCGAAAAAAAGAAAAATTCTGCATCCGGAAACTTTTCTTTCATATAACCGATTGCTTTCCTATAATATGCTTCGGTGCAAATCCCTCCGAAAAGCGCCTGATTGATATCGTCCAGATAATCGCCCCGCCTGATGTGTACACTGACGGAACATGTGCGGTCCATCTGCCTGCTCACTTCATCGTTTCTTTCTTTTACTTTACTGTCAGAGCTGTCCGGAAAACGAATCTCCTTCCGCAGAATATCCATGATGTCCGCATAATATTTCTCACAAGCCCAGTACCCGACCAGATATTTTCTGTCCATCGCAAAAATCTGCTCATGGTACATATCGCTCTCCTCAAAAGACGTAACTGATGCCGGATGTAATTTCCGCTTCATTTTTCCGAAGATACTTTCCGGTTCCTCCCACAGCCTTCCGAGTACAGAACGTATTTCTTCTTCTGACGCCTCCTTGTAGGGAAGCGGATTCAGATAATCCAGCTCCAAGTCTCTCTCCGCCGCCATAGTCGCATGATATGCCTCATTGCGAAACCATGACGTGTCCAGCCTGACATCTTTTCCTATATGCTCCAGTTTTCTATATAATGCGTACTGCTGTAACTGGTTTCCCAGTCCGCCCATCGCTCTGACAATCAACATAGATACGGCTCCTGATCAGCTTGATCTTCAATCAATGATAACATTTTCATCGCAGACTTAAACAGCCAACTCTATTCCGCATGCTTACGCATATGATATAAAGACAAATACAGTTGCGGAAACATCCGAAACATCACTGTTTTGACGCGATATCCGACAGATAATCTGCCGTACGCGCCTTGTATCTTCATTGCCTCTTTCAGTCGCTCGCGGCATATCTTGATACATTCCGGGTATTCATGCCGCTCTTCTGCGGGAAGCATGGCAATTTTACCTGCAGTGAGCATAATGCCCATCATCCATAATGAAGTCACCTGTGCATCAAGACTCTCATCCATACGCAGGATTTCTTCCCTCGCCAGTTCCCAGCAGGTTACCTGATCCATATAGCGCGGCGTGAATTTTCTGTTCATCGTTCCAATGGGATTCTGATAATATCCATAGCCGCGGTAATCTGTCTCTGCAATTTTATCCGCATAGGGCAGCATTTTCATTAGAAACAACATATCCTCCCCTATAGTGAGATTCTCCATAAAACGCACTTTATCTACAAGTTCTCTGCGATACAGTTTGCTCCAGCAACGGCTGTTGCCGCTAAGGAGCTCTTCCCTTAAGTATGCTCCGGTATCATAAACCTTGGTCTTCCCTTCCATCCTGCCGGCTTCCGGCATGTCTGTCTCCTGTCCGCTCATGTCCGTCAGTTTCTCCCATTCCAAGTCGCTGCTCCACATGATAAACTTACATCCGGCAACGTCGCTTTGCGTTTTCTCAATGCAATCGTACAATACCCGGAGCATCCCGGGGCGGAGCCTGTCGTCCGCGTCCGTAAATGTAACGAACTCTCCTGCTGCCGCTTCCAGACCGGCATTCCTTGCGGCGGAAACTCCCTTGTCGTCAAGCTGTAAAACACGCACGTTTTCGTAAGATTCTTTCAGCGCCTCGCACACGGCCTGCGTATGGTCGGTTGAACCGTCGTTCACTATAATAACTTCCAGATTCTCGTATATCTGGTTCTCGATACTGTCAATACATCCTGCCAAGTAGTCCTGCCCGTTATGGACAGGAACGATCACGCTGATTAGCGGTTCATCGGTTTTCATGTTCATCTCCGTTCCGGAACGCTCACATAACAACTAGCGCTCCCAGCCTCTTACCGATTCATATACGGAAAGAAGTTTGTTTATATTATCTTCCATGGAAAATTCATTCTCTGCTTTCCTGCGGGCATTTTCTCCCAGTCTGCGACATAATTCAGGTTCCGACAGAAGTCTCTGTATACCTTCCTCCAGCGTCTTCACATCCTGCGGGACGGCAAAAATTCCCGTCTCTCCCTCTATGATCATATCAGGGATTCCTCCCGTCTCAGACGCCACAATTCCACATCCGTACGCCATCGCCTCCAATATGGATACGGACTGCCCCTCGAAGTAAGACGGCATCACGAATATATCGCATTCCTGCAAATATTTCTGCTTCACATTTCCGCTGACCCAGCCAAGATCCGTCACGCATTCCTTCATAGAATGCGCACGCGCCTTCAGTTCCTCATCTTCCCATATTCCGCCAAGATATAGTCGGACATCCGGATAGTTTGCTCTTAACCCCGGCATCACCGCAAGCAGTTCGCCGATTCCCTTCGCCTTACATAGTCTTCCCAAAAATAATATTTTGTGTACTCCATACTGTTTGTCCACTGCCGCCGGAATTTGTATGGCATCCGGCAATACCGTAATCTTTTCTTCCCCGATGATCGCGCCAAAGAATTTTTTCCACGCCGTGCCCAATACAAGAAAAGCGTCCCCCATGGAGAGCACTTCCCGCACATGCCTCCTGCCGGCGTCACTCAACTCTTTCTCATAGAACTCAGGAAAGTTACCGCCATGCTGATGAATCACAATCTTCTTACGGCATATCTCAGCCGTTCTAACAAAAATCGATTTCCGGTAATAGCTGGAATCCGACGCCATATTCACATGGACAATATCATATTGTGGCAGTTTCACAAGAAACCGTAAATATGCCTTCACCGCGCAGAGAAGTTTCGCCCCTTTGGACCCTTCTACCATCGTACCGATATAGTATAGGTCGATTAGCTTGTCTAAGCCGGCGTCATAATAATTGTTCACCACACCGGAAATACCGCCATGGACGCTTCTGTCGGGACCTGCCATCAATACCTTGAATCTATCATTCGCCATCTTTTCCACCATTCCCGCATCTTTGGAACCACTCATCACTTCGAGCCTTTCCCCGTGAACACCACCCAGATCGTCCTGAATAATATCTTGATATCCAGCCCCAGCGTCCAGTTATCTATATATTCCAAATCAAGCTTCACCACTTCATCGAAATCCACAATCTCACTGCGCCCGCTGATCTGCCACAATCCTGTCAGTCCCGGTGTCATACTGATACGTCTTCTGTAATGGGAATTATACTGTTCAAACTCGTCCTCTGTCGGCGGTCTTGTCCCCACGAGGCTCATATCACCCTTTACGATATTCACAAATTGCGGAAGCTCGTCGATACTCGTCTTACGGATAAATTTGCCCACTTTCGTAATCCGCGGATCGTTATCCATCTTGAACATCAGGCCCTGCATCTCGTTCTGCGCTTCCAGTTCCTTCTTCCGTTCCTCCGCATCAATATACATGGACCGGAATTTGTATATTTTGAATCTTCTTCCGTTCTTGCCGATTCTCGTCTGCGCAAAGAATATCGGCCCCGGCGAATCAATTCGGATCGCCAGCGCCACAAAAGGCGCTACCACCGCCGTAATCAGGCATCCCACCAGTCCGCCCACGATATCAATCAGACGTTTAATCGCCATCCTTCTGTAGTCAAAATGATTAATAGAATAAGTCACCACCGTATATCCCGCAAAGCTGCCCACTCTGACTTCCTTCTGCGGACGCTCGATGATATCAATATTATAATGACATGCAATCCCCATAGACTCCAAATCATAGATAATATGCTTGACATACCCTTTGTCCTCCTCCGGCAGGTTGATGAACACCTCATCAAGCGCCATCTGCCTCGCCAGATCCAATACATTCTGCCCGTCGGCATTCACTTTGACTCCGTCTATCACCACACCCTTACGGTCAGCGTCCACGCAGGCGAGCGCCACAATCTCATAATTGATATCCATGGCTGCTTTTAAATCGGATACCGTCTTATCAAGCACAGAGTCTTTGGTGACAATCATGATCTTGACAATGTTGGATTTGGCAGTAAAATAGACGCGCAGCAGCTTTTTCATTCCGATTCTCACGCCCCACACGATAAAAACGTCAAGAACTGCGAAATATCCCATAACAAGACGCGAAACACCGGCACTTCGCTGCAGCATAAACAGAAATGCCATAATCGCCAGTTCCATAAAAATATTAAATTTGACGACCGCAACGAATTCAACGAGGAACCCCCGCTTTAAGAACTCTCTGTTCCAGTCAAACAGAAAGCTGTAGACCGTGCAGAACAGCAGAAGACAGATGCATACCACGAAGTGAAGCTCCGGTTCATCCACCCATCTGAATTTATGATAACGTATTAAAATCGCAATTGTATATGAGACGGCGATACTGACTAGATCCATGAAAAGCAGCCAGTATCCCTCGATTACTTTCATTTTACGGTTCATTCTGATTCCTCAGGCAAATTTTACAAATTAATGAAAACAATATATCAATTTAGAATACCATTTTTCGGAAAAAATTTCAATCTTTATCGCCATTTGTCAGATAATGTCCCATCAACATGAGCAAATAGTTTCTGCCGATATAAACGGAAATCAGATGTGCCTCGACCACCGTATATACGGCGAGCGTCGCAAACATCAGCAAGCCGCAGGCGTCTTTTTTCTTATACAGCTTCCACATGAGCGCAAGACAGGCGGCAATATACAAGCTCCCCGGTACGATTCCGTAACGGTAGAAAAGCTTCACCCAGCCCATATCAAAATAGTATTTCATGTTATTCGGCTTAGAAAACGCAGACCATGTCTGAATCGAGCCGTCATTGTTCTCCGAATTCGTCAACGATACAATTCTGCCATTGATCTTATTGTCGATACGCATCAACGCGAGTATATGCTTGTCATCTCCCGGATCGTTATAGAAATACGCATTATAATTCGCCTCTCTGACTTTCACCGCGCATGCAGCCGCATCCACGGAAAATCCGATACACAGAACAAACACAAGCAGCCCGCACACATAAGTAAAAGCTTTCTCTCGCAAAAATCTGCAGTATGTCAGCGCGAATGCGCCCACCAGAAATATCGTAGTAATAAGCATACCTGTTCTGGAATCCGTCAAAGCATAGACGCCCACGTTAAGCATCATCAGAAACAGGTAAAAATACCATTTCATTTTATCGAAATAAACATAAATCCCTAAAGCTGTCAGCATTAAGAACATGCAAAATAACGAGTTGGGATGCCCCATGCCCAGCGTGTAGCGCGTCTGTGTTTCCAGCATCTCGCCTGTATAGCGCGCCGTTTCCGCACCTTCCCGTCCATAGACTTGCGTCAGGCTGATTTCCCCATAAATCCCCGTTACGGATAATAAGACGATCGCCACGCAGCCAATCAGTGTCACATAGAATGTATATTTCAGCATCTGCCGTAGAGGAATATCCTTGCACGCTGCAACAAAGGTCACGATGCGAATCAATTCATTGGCTCCGGTCACCCTGTAGAACACAAAAGCTACCGCCTCCAGTGCAATAACCGCGCACCACTCTTTTCTGTTGTAATCCGTTAACAGCAGCTTCAATGCAAACAGCAGAAACGTAATCTGAAAAAGGCGTCCTTCTATCGGATTGATATAATTACTTTTATCGACAATCACCATCAGGAGCTCGATTGTAAGCCCGGCGTAAAACAGGTAAATTCCTGCAGTATGGGCTTGGCGGACTTTGTTTCGCAAACCCTGCCAAACTGAGCTGTGTAGTTCCATATCGACACTCCTCCTCTCTGGTACACTAACGCCGCAGTATACGTGCCGCCGCCCCATGAGCCTTGCGCAGACACGCTTTGCACGCCAGCTTCATCTTCTTCCACGCAATACCTGCCTGACCAATCTCAGGTGCGATCAGGAACGCATATTCCTCCTGATGTTCACGCAGATATTCCGGATAACTGTCGTCAATCGGCACACGGATAAACTTCGCATTCCGGTCAAAAATATCTTCCCCGCAAAGCAGTCTGTCCACCGCCTCGTTTAAATACCTCGATTTGTTGTACTCCTGATGCGCCGCCGCCTGCACTTTGATACCAATGCGCTTCGCCACATCCCGCTCGCCGTCTCCTCCCATATAGCCGAAATGCCATCCGCCATCCGGCACACGGACGCTTCGCGGATCCTTCGGGGATACTTCCCGTAAAAATACAATCCCTTCTTTGGGCAGATTCTTGAAGCAGCATATTTTGGTCCCCAGCCATTGTTTTCTATCAACCCCTTGAAATTCCCCGGTTATAGACAACAGGTTACCCGACACTTCCTCCATGTTCAGGAAACAATAGAACATCCGCTGTGCCAAATGATAAATCTTTTCTTGGTCGAAATTCTGCACAATCTTCTGTAACACTTTCGGGTTCGGTATCTCGTCTACATCACTGAAAATCACGATGTCATCAGGCTTTGCCTCTGTCATCGCGCGGATTAACTGATTCTTTTGGAACTTGTCCCTCTCATGGGTCGTCACACCGCTCATAGGTGAATTATCCACTGCCACATAGAGTATCTTGTCCTCAAACTCACGAAACATGTCTCTGTTCTTTGCAAAAATCATCTCTTTCGGTTCCCCCGAAAAAGTCACCGTGGACTCTTCCAACACAAACTTGTCCACATAAGGAGACAATATCTGCATTCTGAGCTTCAATATATCCAGTTCGTTAAAAAAGGGGATACAATCATAAATCATCTTCCTGTCCCTTCCTATCCCTGTCACGCCGCCTGCATCTATACTGTATCAACGGTCTGTCTGCTTCCATCTGCGCCAAAACAAAAACGGTCTGACAAAATCTTTTGCTTTCTGCCACCTTACTTTCCACGGATTAACGAACTTCGGATACCGCTCATTTCTGCCTCTCCATTTATGAAAGATAAAAGGCTTCTCCACATCCATAATCTCCGGAATCATATGTTCATGGCCGAAATATTTCGCAACCTCTATGGGTGCAAATTTCATGCCCGCGTCTTCTATCACATTTTTATATTTACAGCAAAGGAACGTGTCTTCGTTATAGTTTCCGTCTTCCATCTTTTCCCATTTCAGCCCTGCCTCTTTCGGGAACTCCAGAAGTCTTTTGCTGCGAATAGATACACTGTTGCCCACACGGCAAATCTGTCCCTTGGAATCACGATAAGCATGATCGTTCGTCGGCAGAGGCCACGGCGAACCGATATAATCATACTCAAGGAACTCGTCCCTCCAGCTTTCCGGATGGACCACAAAGCCGTCCGCATGAACAAGCAGCATATAATCCGTGTGGATATGTTCTCCAAGCTCATAGACCATTTTATAATTGAATTTATCAATATTATCCAGCTTGGAAGTATGGGAATACCGTATGGATTTCGGCAAAGTAAGCGGCCTTCTGTGAGTGATCAGAACCACGTCGCCGAACTCAATCCGGCGCATACTGTATTCCATAGCTTTTATCGTCTCATACATATCCACACTGGTCATCGCTGCCAGCGTAACATTCGGTAGTTTCAACTTCTCAGACATATCATCTTACCCCGTCCCTGTTATTCATTCACAATCTTCACATACGTCTTATGGTAGTACTGCATGACTGCCAGATTCAGCCAGTTTCCGGGATCTTCCGACAAATCGCTGCAGTCAAAGAGCGCGGGTTTCGCGGAATAAGGTTTTATCTCTACTTCTAAAATATTCTCATCCGTATAAATCTCGTGCCGCGCCATCGCTTCCTCATAGAATGTCTGTGCCTCACCGTTCAAAACGGAACGCAGCGCCGATACACTTGTATACGTATTCTTATCCGCCGTGGCAAATAACATCACAAGAACAATCAGTGCGCAGACCGCCGTCAGTCTACCCCCTGTCTTCTCAAGGAAACAGCCAAACGCTTCTTGCGCAGACATTCGCTCCAAAGCTGCCCGTTCCTCTTCCTTATTGTCCGCTCTCCTGCCGCTTCTATGCGAAAAATGCCCCATCCAATAGGTTGTCACCATGATCAGACACAGATAATAAACCATCTGAATGATATCGTCCACTCTGGAAAGCCCCACCATACCCAGCGCATAAAGCGTGGGCGTAAACATTGCAGAAAGTACACAGAATGAACCGAGCGTTACCCATACGGGATGTGCAAATGCCCTGTCGGATTTCTTGGCTAATTTCCATAAGACCGGCAGCAACAACAGCCAGATAACCACCACAAGCACAGGCGTCCACTGAATGATATAGACTACTGCATTGTAGAAAGAAAGCAGAATCGACATAACTGCCGAATAGCCGGTATCCATGTCCAGTTCGCCGCGCAGTGTGTTGCCCGGCGCCAAAGTATTAAAGAGAAATCCAATGCTTCCCGTCACAAACGGAATCAACACCGGAAGCAGCTTCCTCCGATTCATCACTGCTGCATACAAAACCAGAAGCGCCATGATAATCTCCGCCTGTAATCCCGTCACCAGATTACCGCCGCCCACAATAACAGCCAAAACCGCTGCGGCTGCACACCATCCCCACTCTCCTTGTTTTTTCTCAGACCACAGGCTCATGGAAACAGCCGTCAGTGTAAAAAACCATATGGACTGCATCAAAACGTAATGGGTTGCGCCGTTATACCAGTAAATTCCCTCAAAAGGAGCCTCCAGCACCTGATAAAACATAAAGAGCAGCACAAACATTACGAAGCATCCCCCTGCCTTCTCTGCTCCGAGCCACCTGCATAAAATATGCCTGCCCAGCATAAAGGTAGATACCGCAAGCATACCGATCATCAGAATCGGCACCACATATCCGATTTCATAATTAAAATTCATAGGACAAAGCGCCATCAGAAAGCAGGACACATAAGTCCCCTGCCAGTCACGATAAAATCCCATATTCTGCTGCCATGCCGCTTGTATAGACTGCTTAAGGGAGCCTGTCGCCATCCAGACATCATGTACGCGTCTACCGTAGTCATAGTCATCAACGCACATGACATTGTATCTGCCAAGCCACAGAAGCGGGATAACAGACAGCACAAACAAGATGCCCGCATACACTGCCATCCTCTTCATGGAAATGTCATCGATATGCATCGACAATTTCCTGCCGTATTCCCTTATTTTTTGTGTCATTTTATTAATATTTTTATTCTCCATGCTTTTCCAAATCTTTCCGCACCGTCATGCAGTCCGTCCTCAGGTATTGCCTGCCAGCCTTCGAATACGCCTTTTGACGCCGCGCGCAATCTTACATACATACGCCTTCTTATAGACATACCATGCGTGCAGCTCCATCAGCTTAAGCTTTATTCCTCCGGGTCGTATATTGACATTTCGATATCTGAGCGAAGTCCTCTTGTACAAGGACAGCTCCTCCATACATTCCAGAGTCGTAAATACCCGGCCTCTACGATCCATATAATGCCAGCCGGCGTAAATATTCTGCTCCGATGCCCAGTAACCGTCCGACACATTGTGCCTTGCCCAGTATTTCGGTGCCAGAATATACTCCACCGTATCACTGGTAAATGCCGGGAAATAAGCAAACGACGAATTAGATAACAGCAGATATTTTGCATTCTTGAGTACACTGTAATCTTTGGCAAGGTCAAAATTATATGCCGGAATACCGGGTAAAATCTTGCCTGCTTCCTTGACGTCATTGGTAATAATCATAAACTCCATGTCCGGATTAATCTTTTTCATGTGCTTCATACCCATGACCCAGTATTTTTTGCGCAGATAAAGTTCCGGCGAACCCATGTAATCGCTGCAGCGTAAATGCATAATACATAGGTTATCCCTGCTGTACTCTTTGCAGTCATATTCCGGTTTGACCGTCAGCCATTTCTTAATCTCTTCTTTATGGGAAATAAAATATTGTTCCGCCTGTAAATTACCGTATATTAACGTATCGTCCTCGATATCGAACAGCTTCCTGTCAGCATCCGTCACATAGACGCCATGCGTCAGGTCGTGTTTGGAGTTAGCTGCAAAAAGTCTGGTTTCTTTCTCATGGAATACTTTCCTGTAATCTTCCTTTTTGGACGGCACTCCCATATCCAGATCCATAAAGTACAGTCCACAGTCACTGTGCATGTTATTGGCGAAATGTTCCGGGTCTAACACGCTGAACTGATATCCCTTATCCTGCGCAATGCATCTGGTCGTAACGTAGAAAAACAGCTGATTTCCAAGTCCAAATCCTTCCTGTGTCTCAATTCCTAACATGATAAAGTCGTCTCCGTAATCTTCTCGTCTTCCACTTTATATATGACGTCGCATTTGGCAATCGTGTTGAGTCTGTGCGCAATAATCACCATCGTCTTTCTGCCGTGGAAGCTGTTAATTGCATCCATTACCGCCTTCTCCGTATCCGTATCAAGTGCGGAGGTCGCCTCGTCAAAAACAAGAATCTCAGGATTATGGTAGAGCGCTCTGGCAATACCGAGACGCTGTCTCTGTCCGCCCGAAATTCTGACACCTCTGTCACCTATGGTCGTATCAAGTCCCTCCGGAAGCTGTTCCACAAACTCCTTAAGCTGCGCTTCCTCCAGCACTTCCCATATGCGCTTATCATCTATCTTGTCCGCATCAATACCGAACGCAATGTTATCGCGTATCGACTCGTCAATCAGATAAATCGACTGCGGAATATAACCGATTTTCGCAAGCCATGCCGCGTAATTATCAAATATATTAACTCCGTCACAAGTAATTGTTCCCGCCTGCACATGCAAAAGCCCTAATAAAATATCCACAATCGTCGACTTACCGGCGCCGGAAGGACCCATAATGCCCACGGACTGTCCTTTCTTTACTTCCATGTGAGCGTCCGTAAAAATATTTTTATCCGTGTTCGGGTATGCATACGTAATGTGGTCCAACACAATCCTATTCTGCAGCTCGACCCTAGGCGGCGCCTGCATATCCTCTTTCGTCAACCCGGTTACACTGCCGTTTACGTCCATCTTCATACTCTCATTCAGATTCTCATACAGATAATCCAGACAAGGCTGCGAATAGGCAATCTCCGACAGATAGGTATTGATGCGGTTCGTACCCGGCATCACGCGGATTCCCGCCACCGCCATCGCAGACAGCTGCGGCACCAGCGCCTTGATGTCGCCGCCGCGCAGCATATACAATAATATGAAAAGAAGCACCGACACCATAAAGACCGTCTCGATCAAAAGTCTCGGCAGATTGTTGAGCACCGCATAGTTTCTCGCCACATTGGCGCCAATCGCTCCGCTCTCATAATAATTACGTACGAAGAACTCTTCCCGGTGCAGTACTTTCACATCTTTCAGCCCGTAAATAGACTGGATACGCCACTTAGCGATACGTGACTGTATCTCCTGATTCTTGTGCCCGATATTATTCAAACGCGGTTTCAGCACCTTAGTGATGATAAGCGTCATGCCGAGAAAAACCGTTACGATGAAAAGGCTCATCGCCGGACTGATGATTACCACCACGATACACAGCGATACCACAACCACAATCTCCGTTACCATCTGAATCAGCACCAGAATCAGCTGAAAGGCGTTCGGTATATCGCTGTCTGTCAGCCGGAACACAGTCGGAATATCCGCACCGAGATAAACTTCATACGGTCTGTTCAAAAATTCCCGCATCACACGGCTGATCATGCGGTTTCTGTTACGCGTCACAAAAGTATTCTGTACATATGTCTGAAACAGCAGATAAGCGTTCTTAACGATATACAGTACAATCAGCGTACCGAGCATAATGATAATAAGCTGCGTACTCGACTGAATATTTAAGGTATCCACCACGATTGCTACGAATTGATTGTCCAGAATATCCTCCGGATTCATCAGCACTTCCACAACCGGCAAAAGAAGGGACACGCCAAGCGTCTCCAACATACCTCCAATCAGAATCAGCACTGCCAGTCCTACCAGCTGCCGCTTCTGCTTTTTATCAAAAAGATAGCCGACTTTATGAAGCATACTGACCTTTTTGTCTGTATCGCCTTTTTGTGTATGTCTTCTCTCTATATTATTATCTTCCACATTTTCCTGTTTACTCATGTATGGTTGTTTCCTCTGTCTCTCCGCTGTTTGCTGCGATTCTCTGCATATCTTTTCTGTAAAAATCGGTGCAGTCCCATCCGTTCAGCCATCTGTCCGGCGCATACACCGTCTTATCCGGATTACCGTTCAGATAAGAAGCCCACCAGCTAAAGCTGCTGTTTGCAAGTATGTGATGCCTGCATTTACTCATAAGGATAAATTCCTGATAGTCGCTCTGTCCGCCAAGGTCTATGATCTCCACATCACCGGCTTTTTCTCCCTGTAAAATCTGCCCGCCCTGTATAATCTGCTGCATGGTCCACTGCTTATCATTGGTGAAAAGATAGAACCTGCCGTGGGGATGTTCTTTTTTCATCTGCTCCATCGCCATCTTATAATATGCCTCCGTACAGATACCGCCGAAAAGCTTCTGATTCTCAGGCAGCAAATAATCCCCTCCACGAATATGCACACTGATTGACTCCTCCAAAGTAATCTGCGCAAGATATTTTTCAAACAGCGTCTCTTGTTCCGGTTCCTGCTCTTCTTTCTGCAGAATGTTGTCGCCACGCGTCCCCATACGGTATTTCTCTTCACAATCCTGCGCGCGGACGTACCTCAGCAGCTTCTCGAGATCATAAGCCCTGCGTACTTCCTCTGACGCCCCGCCGAAATATTTCTCTGTCTGCCAGTATCCTTCCAGATAAATGTCGTCCCATGACAGAATCTCCGGCTTGTAACGCTTGTCCGCCTCAAAATATGATTTTTTATTTCTGCCGCACAGCTTCCTGCGTATTTTATCCCGCACACGAGGGGACGCATCCAACATACGCTCCACTTCCCCTGCCGTAGCTGTCTCATAGGTAATGCCAAAAGGCGCAAGCGCCGGACTTCGCTGCATGTCATGCTCAAATCCTGTCCTGTCGTCAATCTTCACATCTTTACCGAGACTTTTCAATTGTAAATACAAGGCATACTGAAACATCTGATTGCCCAGTCCGCCTGCAAGCTGTATGATTATCATTTCTAAATACTGTTTACCCTTTCAACCATGGTTCCTTCCCTGCTCTTATCGATTCAGCCGGGTCTTCATGGCTCTAACATTTCTCTTAATCTTCACCTTAAGCGGAATCATCACTTGTTCCTCCCACTGCATTTTGCGCCGGTAACGCGCCGGAGATTTTAAGAACAGCTTCATTTTCTCATAATCCCGTCTGTCCGCCACCGGGCAATGATATGCTCTCGCATAATTCTCTCTGTTATCCCGTATCATCTGCGTAATCTGTTCTAAATATTTATCCTTCTCCGGAATATCCGTCTTTTGCAGCCGGTCATAGAAAAGCAGCAGTCTTTTATAAAAAAAATAATCATGAATGTCTGCAAGATCCTCTCTCCCCAGCTCTTTAAGAAACCTTGTCTTCTCATAATAAGCAGGAATCTGATCCGTAAAGGTTCGAGGATTAATCTGCGTATTCATGATGCTTCCCTCTCTGTCTATTATATAGTTATAATATGCAGTGTCAAGGTAAACACAGCGGCTTACATGAGCAAGCGCCAATGTCGCAAACATAATGTCCTCATACCATTTTCCTTCCGGAAAAGTAATACCGGTCAAAAGCTGCCGCCTGTAAAGCTTATTCCATGCGGCGTTTTGAATAGCATACTCTTTCGTCTCCTGCACATAATACTGCAGCGCCTCCTGTCCTTCAAATACGACTGCTCTGTCCACAGACTCATCTTCCGTATGTGTCTTATGCACCTGACGGTAGCGGCAGACTGCAATATCAGCCTCCTGCTCCCGCATGGCGCCAAGCATTTTCTCATACATATCCGGGTCAATCCAGTCATCTCCGTCCACAAAACCGATATAACTGCCTTTCGCCCGCTCTATTCCTGCATTCCGCGCCTGTGCGGGACCCCCGTTTTCCTTATGAATTACATGTACACGTGCATCTTTCCTTGCAAGATTGTCACAGAGTTCTCCCGTACCGTCCGTCGAACCGTCATCCACGACAATAATCTCCAGATTCTGATACGTCTGGCTGCGGACCGAATTAACGCCTCTCTCAATATAATCCGCAATATTATATGCCGCTATCACCACCGAAATCAAATCGGTCTGATCTCTCATCCGAATCTGTGCCGGATGATAATGCTCTAATATTTTCATCGCTTCGCCATCCATTCCTGAAACATTAGAATATACCATATCTGCACGCGCCAGATATCTCTCTCAACATAATCATTCCACATTTTCCATACCACGTCCGCATTCAATAACGCTTGTTTTTCCAATGTGCCCCTGTCAATCAGCTCTTCCGCCCACCGACGCAGTTCCGGCTCCTTCAACCACTTGTGCAGCGGAATGCTAAATCCTTTCTTCGGGCGTTCCATCAGCTCGCGCGGTACATAGCGATAAAGAACATCCCTCAAAACCTTCTTGGTGACGCCGTCTTTCTTCCTATATAATAAGGGCAGCTTCCATGCAAATTCCACCACATCCTTATCTAACATCGGCACTCTCGTCTCCAGCGAAACCGCCATCGCAGTTCTGTCTACTTTATTTAAAATATCGTCGGGATGATACATCAGCAAATCCATCAACATCAGATTGTGCTGCGCCTCTTCCAATAATCCGGCAGGGTAAGTGTCCATAATTGTCAGGCTGCAGTCCTCTCTTTTGCAATCCCTCCTGACAATCTCAAATCCCTCTCCAATCTCGGAACGCAGATACATGTCTTCGATATTGCGTGCCCCCAGAAGTCTTGCTCTGGTAGCCAGCGTGCCGCGGTCTGCGCTGCCGAAAGCCCCTAACATCACACTTGCCGGCTTACGAAGCGCATAGGGAATCCGCCTTGTCTTGTTCCAAATCCGGTCAATCGAACCGTAAGTATTATATCCGCAAAACAGTTCGTCTCCGCCGTCTCCGCTGAGAGATACAGTCACATGCTCTCTCGTCATCCTGCTCACCAGATATGTCGGTATCTGGGACGAATCCGCATATGGTTCCCCGAACATCTTAGCCAAATCCGGTATCACATTTTTGGCATCCTGTTCCGTTATATATAATTCCGTGTGCTCCGTTCCGAGATGCTCAGCAATCTCCTTAGCCGCCTGCGCTTCATTAAACTTCTCGTCCCACATGCCGATCGTAAAGCTTCGCACCTGCCGATCGCTCAGAGACTGCATCAGCGACACGATCGTACTGCTGTCAATACCCGCAGAAAGGAATGCTCCCACCGGTACGTCAGCCGCCATCTGACCCCGGATGGACTCCTTCAGCAAGCGCTCCAGTTCCTCCGCCGCTTCCGTCTCGCTTCCTCTGAAGAGATGTGTCTGCCCGTATACTGCCGTATCCAACATTGACCAATAAGTTTTTATGGTATATTTATTAAATGGATATTTAATTTCTAGGTATTTTCCGGGCTGTAATTTGTGAATATTTTCATAAATAGAGCAGGGTGCAGCGATGTATCCATAACGGAAGTAATTTTCCAAAACCCCAGAATTTATCGGGTTCTCAAACTCATCTAACGCAGTAATTGAGTTTAAATCAGAGGCAAACACAAAACGGTTGTTATTTACAAATCCATAGTATAATGGCTTCTCTCCCACTCTGTCGCGCGCCAGCGATAACAGTTGTTCTTCTTTGTCGTATACGGCAATGGCAAACATCCCTTTCACCATTCCAAGCGTATTCTCTAATCCGTATGCCGAGACAGCTTCCACAAGAACTTCCGTATCCGATGTCCCTCTGAATCCGGCTACTTTCTTTTCACGAAGCAGTTTTTCCCTGATCTCGCGATGATTATAGATTTCTCCATTATACGCAATCACGTAACGACCGTTATGCGATTCCATCGGCTGCGCGCCGGAAGACGTCAAGTCTACAATGGATAGGCGCCTATGCCCTAGGACCACTGCATGGTCTTCCGAAGCCCAGATTCCCTCCGCGTCCGGTCCTCTATGATACATCTTCTCGTTCATCCGTTCGATATTCTGCTGCCAGTTGGCGCCCCAATTACATAATCCGGCAATTCCGCACATGTATCTGTCCCTTTCTTCCTAATTTTATACAGCTTATGCCTGTCTTACCGCGGCTGTATCACTCTTCTTCAATTACGGCATATTCTTCATTGGCAATCCTGTCGCTTATCGTCTGTCTCGCCACTTCCATCTCGTTCTGCCAACGTACATAAGACTCGTCCCAAGACGCATATGCCGCATCGCCGCGCTTGTCCGTAAACGCATAGTTCTCCAGCAGATACTCCCGCAGAAAGTCCGTACATTTCTCTGCGCCGACGGCATTGGTATGACTGCCGTAATCTGCGAAATCTTCCTCAAAAATAATACCCGTCTCTTCATAATAATTGTTCATGTTTAGAAACGGATATCCGTAAGAATTCACTATTTCTTCCATATAATTATACATCTGCTGATCCCGCAGCGACTCCCCATAAGGCGACACGATAAACAGTGCGTCCTGTTCTTCCTCGCCGAGAAACTCCAGTAAATCCCTCAAATATCCTTCCTGTTCCTCAGGAATCTCCACTGTTCCGTCCGCGCCGCCACTGTCCGGCATAGGCAGCGGCCCCACCTCGTCCTTAAACGCATATCCCTTCAAAGGGTGCGCCTTATGATAGAACATATTCGCCCACTCGGAGGGAAGCGCTAACATTTTCCAGTTTGTGTGATACTTCATAAGATCAATATAAAAGGTAAGTCGTCCTTCCTCATCATCCTCAGGCACCATCGCCCGTATCGTCTCATATCGTAACGGAGAATATTTCATATTATCCGTCACGCCGCGGGTATATGCCATATTCTCGCTTAATCCGGCGTCCTCCATGGTAAACATTCTCATCTCAAAGATATACAACTCCGGCGACTGAGACTTCTCCGCCTCCCTCACCAGATATTTCATGGCAATCGGACGCTGCACATTAGACGAGAGCGGGTACATGGCGATTCCCGTCTCTCCCCACAGCTTCGGCGCGCTGTAATATGGAAATACCGGGCTTGAACCGATGATCACGATATCAAGCGTATCATTTTTCTCCGCATAGAATCCTGAAAACCGGTCCTTCACGTCACCGTTTGTTCTTACCATATAAGATACAAGGACTAACAGCACCGCGAAGATCACTATGAAAATAATGCATTGCATGGCAGTCCGTGCCTTACTGTTACGAATCATTTCACTAACCTTTCTTTTTAATCATAGTCTGCTTATTCATTCACAATCGGTTCATTTACCCATAATCTTCTTACTTATTCATAAGATGTTCAAAATATTCCTGCCATAGCCGGTTTACTCTCTCCGGCGCAAGACGCTCCTGAATCTTCGCCGCTTCCCTGCCAAGGCGCTCAGCATACGAAACGTCGCTCAACACACAGTCCATTGCCTGCTCTAATGCCGTCTGGTCCCCGGTCGGAATGATCAGACCGTTTACCCCGTCCGTCATCAGTTCTACCGTGCCGCCGCTCGGAACATCCGTTGAAATAACCGGCAGTCCGGTAGCCAGCGCTTCAATCAATGCATTAGAAACTCCTTCCGAATAAGAAGTCATAAGAAAAAGCGAAGCCCTCTCAATCTGTGCCGCCACATCAGGTATGACTCCCGGCAGGAACACCTTGTCAGAAACGCCGAGTTCTTCCGCCAGATTTTCCAGATATGCCCGCAGCTCACCCTCACCGTAAATCGTCAATGTATACTTCGGATATTTTTCCCGTATTGCTGCAAAAGCACGAATCATCATCTCATGATTC
>VSOA01000360.1 GCA_009774585.1 Lachnospiraceae bacterium | reverse complement strand
CTCTATGAGCCTTTCAAAGCGTTCCTGTGCCTGCCTGTCGATGTCGGCAAGGTATGTATTCAGTCTGCCGCTTGTGAGAAGATTGGTGTATGTAACCCTGCGGTACTGCTTCAGATAGTCCAGATGCCGCTGTCCCCATGTGCCTATCGGCTGTTCTTCTTCGGCGGGTACGGTTAAACACGGTATTAAATAATCGCCTTGCCGCTCATATCTGCCACCCAGTTCCTCAAATAATGATTTTGCCATTATTTCTTTGCGTACTATTTTTCATAATATATCAGAAAATGTCGGACGCTACAAGACAGTTTCCGGCTTTTTATTTTCCGATAACTCTGTACATTGGCAACCGAAATCCCTCCTATTATCTCGAAGAAAAAATTGACTGCAGTAATTTCATCCCCCAACATATAACAGACAAGCACAGCCACGATCCACACTGCCCATTTAGCAATCTTCCAAAGGGAATCGATAGCAAAAACATCAGCATAAAAACGATGAAACTCCCGTTAATGATTCCGTTTAACGCTCCATGTATTATCTGATACATTCCTGCTCCAGCTTAACATTATGTTCCAGCATATATTGAATAATTTCCTGCAATCCTTCCCTGTCACGCATACACATCAGCCGTTTCCGATCATTAGCTGTCAGTGGTTTCCCATAACCTTCATACAGCCGCAGGGTTTCCAGATCCATTTTGTACATTGCAAACGGAATCCCCGTCTTTTCACACAAATCGCGGTAAATTTCAAACCCGCCGACGTCGATATCCCCGAAATGATAATAACGTGCCTTTGGACAGCAGCCATAAATTTCCTGTAAAAGCACACGGCGGACTAAATTGTGATATCCGCCAAGGTAAATCAACAGGCTGTCATCCTCCTGCCACCGAAAATAAGTTGTAAGGTTCTCGATTGTAATCACTTTCCTGACATTGTCAGTATTGCAAAACCGGATTCTTCCTATATCCTCTCCTGAAATTCCCAGTCCCTGCCTGAATGAAGACAGTTCTATCGTTTCTTTCCCTATCGAAACAATCAGATTCCCCTTCAGGTAAACATAATTCGGTGTATGATAAATTCCATATTCTGCTAGTATCTCACCATATTCCAATGTCTCACAATCTGGTTTGAATTTCTTAAATACATGAGACACCCTGCTCTCCATCTTTTCAAATGCTTTGGAATCCTGAAAATGTATCATGGAGAACTCCCTGATATACAGTTGTGTTTTATTCTGTTCAACTGCCTGTATGGTATTAAGCAGCCGTTTCGTGGAAACCGCGTCCTCTATCTGAATATACTCCTTCACAGACTTATGCTCTGTAAGCCGTTCCAGCAAATATTTTGCAAAAGCCCGGCAGACAGGCGTAGGATTCTGCCTGATATACTCCTCCAGCATCTGCAGATGGCAGGATGACATATCACTTTTCGGTACACGTCGCACATATGCATATGCTTCTTTCAGGCTCTCAGTATTTAAACGCACTTTGGAGATGATATGCCCTTCTTTTTTCCCTTTCCAGCAGATTTGAACCAAATCTTTCTCTTCCAGATTTTCCATCAAAAAATGAATCTTTTCATATTCCTGAGAACTTTCATCAAAATATGCCGGTATTGCCGCTTTGGTAAAACGAAATTCTACATGTATAGTTCTTATATTTTCACCTATGGAAAGAAGACTGGACTCATATGTGTCTAACAGCTTATTTACTATATATTTATCATAAGGCACCATTATAATATTTCTCCGCAAAACTTACTTTTTCATCTGTCATGATCAAAAGTGTCTCTTCCACAAATGGGCTGATATACTGGATCTTGTCCGGAGGCGCCGCAATCAGAATCTGCAAAGGCAGCCTGCGCAGAAATTCAAGCACACCGCCAATCCTCTCATCATCCATATTGTTAAACGCCTCATCAAACATCACAAGCCCTACGGCTTCTCCGCCGATCCCATTACGGTATAACTGGACAAAAGAAGCGGCAACCGTCACATAGAACGGAGTCTGCGTCTCACCGCCGCTCTTTTCCTCACAGACCTTTGAATATAATGAATAACTGTCATCACTGTGAATAATCCGGATATCATAATCCATGTAGGTTCTGTAATCTGTAAATTCATCCAGCGCCTTTGCACTGTTTTCATGATCCAACGCCAGACGTTCAAACAATTCATCGATAACTTCTTTATGGTTTTCATGGAACAGGCCGCTGAAAATGGATTCCCCCTGTACTGCATTGAAATCATCCATGATCATCTCATAATAATGGCGGTATCTTTTGCTTGGCATGAACAGAAATTCATACTTTTCATTGCTGAAGCGGATATCCTTTAAAGCCCTGTTTAACTCCTTAAACTCCGTCTGGGCATTTTTCATATTTTCCTGTAATTTGGCGAGGAACTGTTCCCTGAATTCTTCTTCTGCGGACTGCCTTGCATTTTCCACCTTTTCCTCATAACTGAGCAATTCAGAGTTCTTAAGTTTCAAATATTCCGCCTCATAATCCTGATATCCTTCCAAAGTTGCCGCCGCACCGAAATCATGGGCGGTTTTATATTCTACCATACAGTCTGTCATGGCTTTCGTATGATTTTCAATCGTCGTTTGATTCCTTTTCCTTTGGACAGAAAAGTTATCTTTAAATTGTCCATAACTCTTATTTTTTAACTGCTTTTCATATTCACCATTCCAGAGCACTACATCTTTATCATGTCTTGCGGCAAAACCAGCACAGACTGACTGCTGCCCTGCCAGTGCTGTATTCTTATCTGCCAGATTCCCCTTTGTATTGATAATACTCTGCTCGGCATGTCCTATCTTACGATCTAATCCTGAAATTTGAGTATCAATCTCCGTGATAATCTTTTCCAGTTCAGCCAACTGGATCTGTTTTAAGATCATGCCGGAATTTTTTTCCAAAGTTGCAATATTATCTTTGCACTTTTTTATCTCCTGCGCGGTAGTCTGCAGTTCCATCAACACATCTATCCGGTATTTGATATCGGTATCTGTCTCTGTTGAAAGCGGCTTCTGCAGTTCTTCCAGATTTTGCAGAATATTCTGCTTTTCTTTTAATTGTCTCTCAGTCTCTTTGCTTTTAGCCTTCGCCTGCTCCAGTTGGACACGGATCGCGTTTTTTCCGATATTGTAACGCGGCGAAATAAAGTACCCATCTACTGCAGCTTTCCTGCAGATTAAATTCTCAAAGTAAAAATAACAG
>VSOA01000359.1 GCA_009774585.1 Lachnospiraceae bacterium | reverse complement strand
GTGCTACACTATGATAATTTGATTGATTTTTCAAATAATTTAATAGGTAAAATAACGTATTAGCTTCATAAGTTTTAAATTTCTTCTAGAAGTCCGTTTTATTGGACAATCGAAATGATAATATATTATATAGGTAGCTGAGTACACTATTTTGTGTCAGAACGTATATTCCGAAAATATGTTCCCGAAAGTCCTTGACAAGATCTATATATGGTGGGATAATGCATGGAAAACACAAAATATTGAAACTACTATAATAATTGCATGTATTTGGAGGAGGAAGAAAGTTATGAAATTGAAAAAACAATTCGAAAAATTTCACAATGACATCAAAATTGATAGGGATCAAGAAGCCGCTACATTGACAGAAAAACGCAAGATATTACAAAGTGAACTTGAGGACAAACTTCCCGGAATATTGGATAAGCACGATATCAAAGTAACAAAAAGTGATTTGGATATTTTTGATCAGGGAAGCTATAAACTTAACACAACTATAGTTGTGACACCTTATGACAGGGATGTTGCGATTATCATACCATTGGATAAAAATATACATAAGGACACAAGAGCGATTAAGAAGTATGTAAGAGAAGCTTTAAAACATAACAATCGGACAATAGATATTAAAGAGCCATGTGTAACAGTAAAGTATTTTGAAGATGGAGAAGAGGTAATGCATATTGACTTACCAGTGTATGCTTTACATGAGGGAAAGGTGTATTTGGCTAGAGGAAGTGAATTTGCTACCGAGGGTAACTATTTTTGGGAAGAAGCAGATCCTAAAGGATTAAATGACTCAATGCTTAATTGTATTACTGGACAAGGTCAGATGAGAAGAATTATTCGTTATTTAAAAAAGTGGAAGTATGAGAAATATAAAAATACGGCTGATGATAAAAAAAACCAGATTCCCCCAAGTATTGGCTTGACCTTATTAGCGTTTGACTGCTTTGAAAAAGTAGCAACATCTGAAGGCGAAGATGATTTAACAGCTTTGATGAAAACGATACAGAATATTGTTAATCAGTTTGATGTAACTTATGGAGCTAATGGGGAAATTACAAAAGCTGAGATTACTAAATACCTTCCGGTAAAACCTTGGACAGATGTATTCTTCAAGATGAAAAAGAGTGATGAGTATGGAAAAATTTTTTATAATAGATTGAGTAAAGCATTACAAAATTTGATAGATGCATGTAATGAATCTTCTGAGCATGATGCAGGATTAAGTGTCCAGAAAGTATTTGGAGAAGAATTTGAAGTACCTCCCAAAGAAACCAGTTGTTCTTCAACATCTACTAAAAAGGAGTATAGTTTTGGATGAGAAGTATATTGTAAAAAGTATTTTAGAGGCTGATTCTGATATTACTATCATCAGCCACGCAGATGGTATTTCATACTTTGAACTGTTTGGTTCAGAGTATGGAATCCGATATTTCCCAGAAAAAGAAAGAACAAAATTTCCTGCAATTGTTGTTAGAAATTATGATAAATATGATTTTCCGCATATTATGACATTTGAGCTGACAATTAATGATGATATATGCCGGTGTATATGTTTATATGAGGATGAAAAAATAGTAAAATATCTTTACTCATATGAAGAAAAGATAATCGAAACGCTCAGGCGGCTAAAGGCATTGCTTCAATTAACAGAAAGAGAAATAGAGACGGAATTTCAAAAAGAGTTTCTTCACTATTGGAATGGAGAAGCAGAAACAGAAGTAGATGTTTATTTGAACAAGGAAAGATGCTTTCAAAGATTAAATTTATATCAGGACAAGAAAGAAGGGATCCATTTTAGATTTGTAAGCAGTAGTATAAAATTAAATAATGTAAAAGCGTACAGGCATATTGCAAATGTTGAGGGATTTTATGTTCCAATAATAGATAATAGGCGAATATTTCCACCTGTGAAAGGGAAAGCGTGGACGATGAGAGAGGTTATGGATATAATCGACGGAAAACCTTACAGCAGGATAAGTAGAGATACCTTTGATAAAATATTGATTGAAAAGAGCAAAGCAGCAAAAATTTTGCTGATATTCGAGATGATTGTAGAGCAACAAAGTTATAATTTTGGTCTTTTGGTTGAATTCTGTAATCAAACAAAAGATAATCTTATGAGCAGATTAAAAAAATGTGTGCAAAAGATTACTCCATGTGTTGTAAATCGGTGTGACTATTATTTTCTCAATAAGCTGATAGGAAATGATACATCACTTATTGATAAAAAAGTGGCAGTGGTTGGCTGCGGATCATTAGGAAGTTATGTTGATGAAGATTTAGTTAAAGTTGGAGTAAAGACTCTTTTTTTGTATGATAGTGATAGGGTGACATATGCTAACATATTACGACATAAAGCTATATTGGAATGGGAAGGGTATCATAAAGTTGGTTATATGAAAAGCCGATTAGAAGCCATACATCCTGAAATTTTTGTGGAAATAAAGGGGAATATGCTGGCTGACACTTTGAAAGACGATATAAAAAAATATGATTTAATTATTTTTACTGTGGGTAGCAGTGATGTTCAACTAGCATTGAATCGGGTATTTATTGAAGAGGGATATAATAAGCTCGTCATATATGTATGGTTGGAAGCAGGAGGCAAAGATAGTCATATTCTGATAGTAGATTATTCAAAAAAGGGATGTTTTGAATGTCTTTTTACGGACAGTTCTGGAAAACTTGTGAATAATAAAGTTAATAAATTATCTGATGAAAGAATAGAGCGTTACACATTAAAAAATGGGTGTGGAGCAACAAGAGTAGCTTATGGAACTTCTGTATTACTAAGCACTACCAGTGTGTTATTGGATATAATTCAAAAAATATTTAACAATGAAGTTAATGAAAATAGCTTGATTAATATTTCACCAATAAAAGTAGTGAATAACGGAAATAGTTTTGTGGAAAGAGAGTGCAAATGCTGTGGCAATAGAAATGAAACCAAGATGCATCAAGATGATCCTTCCTGACGGACATACTGTAGATTTTTTACCAGATGTTTTAGGAGAAATTATTAAGTGGTTACAAACGGAGGTGAATATGCCAGAAGCTGGTGGATTTTTGGTTGGATATAAAGATCATAGAAGTGGAAATATCTCAATAGATGGATTATCGCATCCATATTTGTTAGATGTTAGAAGCAGATGTCGTTTTAAAATTAAAGATCCAAAACATAAGTTATTTCTTTTCAATGCAAAGGCAAGAAAGAGTTTTTATA
>VSOA01000358.1 GCA_009774585.1 Lachnospiraceae bacterium | reverse complement strand
CTTTTGCAAAGCTACCCTATGATAGCTTGTTTAAGTGTGCCATTTATCGGCTGTCCTCTACTTTCTTTCACACTAATCTCCTTTTCAATTATGATATAAGACTATCTCACTATCAGACAAATTGAACTCATTTTACGTATTCTCTTTTCATCTGTGAGAACACGCTAGACTTGCTTGTTTTAATTATAAAAAGCTTTACCTTATTTGACAAGCATAAAAGGCTCTGCCTTAACCCCTCGATTAAGACAAAGCCTTACTTTATGCGGATAACAGAACCTTGAACAGGTTCATGTCCTGTCTCCACACATTCTAAAATTATACTGCGGATAACAGGACTTGAACCTGCACGTCATGGACACCAGAACCTAAATCTGGCGCGTCTGCCAATTCCGCCATATCCGCTTAAATATTATATTTTCCCTGCCATGCAAGTATCCCAACATGACAGGGGTAATATACCATTTCACCGAGTCACCGTCTTCGCTTAAGCCAGCTTCTTAAGTTTCTCCGAATGTTCTACCACTACCGCCTTGCGCATTTCTACATCTTGGAATGTGGACTTCATCTTCTCAACATAGCTTGCATATCACCTATATGTACTGGAGTAACATGCCTCAATTGTATTGAGCCTTGGTACGATTACGTTCTCCTGATACAATTTAATACAGTGCAGTTCATCTTTCAGCACCTGCTGTTCAACTTTGATCTCTTGCATCTCTGCTCGCACTTCTTACCTTGTTCACACATTGTATCATAGAAGCACTGCAAAGTCACTATACAAATTGCCCAAAATGATATTTCGTTATAAACGCAATACCGTTTGTTCTATTTATCTTCTCCAATGTGACTGATCACCTGCTTGTTTATCCGTGTCATAAATATAATTGTCATAAGTAAAGACATAATCTCCGCAATAGGAAAGGCCCACCATACGTTGTTGACATCACCCGTCAACGCCAGCAGATACGCTGCCGGGAGCAAAACCACCAACTGTCTTGCAATAGAAACCATCATGCTGTAAGTCGCACTGCCAAGCGCCTGAAACGCCGTTCCGCATACAATCCCGAATCCGGCAAACACAAAACTGTAACTGATTGTCCGAAGTGCCGGTATTCCAATCGCCAGCATATCTTCTGACGCGTCAAACAACCGCAGAAGCATCCCCGGAACTGTCTGAAAAATAACCAGTCCGACAAACATAATCCCTATCGCATATTTTATTCCGCATTTCAAGGAATCTATGAATCGATCCTTCTTTCCCGCACCGTAATTATATGCCAGAATCGGAACCAACCCGTTATTCATTCCAAACACCGGCATAAAAATGAAACTTTGCAGTTTAAAGTATACACCGAATACCGCCGTTGCCGTTGAAGTGAATGAAATCAGAATCCGATTCATTCCGTAAGTCATGACGGAGCCTATCGCCTGCATAATGATGGATGGCACTCCAATCTTGTAAATCTGCCTGATAATCTCCGGATCAGGACGTAACGCCTGTCCGGTTACTTGTATTTCATCATTTTTCTTCTTATTAATTACAAACGCCAATATCCCCGCCGTAATCTGCCCGATCACAGTTGCAACCGCCGCACCGCGCACACCCATCTTCGGCATGCCTAAGAGCCCGAAAATAAAAATCGGATCTAAAATGATATTGATTACCGCACCGATTCCCTGCGTAATCATAATATAGAAAGTCTTTCCTGTTGACTGCAATAATCTCTCAAATGTAAACTGCGTAAACATTCCGAACGACATACAGCACACCACCGACAAATATTCACATCCGTACTGTACAATCTGCGCATCCTCTGTCTGACTTAAGTAGAAGATTCTTGTAACAAAAATACCTATCAATAAGAACACCAGATAGCTGACTGCCATTAAAATCATGCCGTTTCCCGCCGTTTTATTGACCGTCTCCTGATTTTTCTCACCAAGAGCTTTAGACAATACGGCATTGATGCCGACACAGGTTCCTACGCCTACCGCCACCATCAGTGTCTGAATCGGGAATGCAAGCGAAACGGCTGTCAGCGCGTTCTCGTTAATACGTGACACAAAAATACTATCCACAATGTTATAAAGCGCCTGCACAAGCATAGATGCCATCATGGGAAGAGACATTGTAATCAACAGTCTGTTCACCGGCATAACGCCCATCTTGTTTTCTCTCGTTTGTTCCATTTATTCTCCTCCTTATCATCTGAACGTCTTCGCCACTTACTCGCGCAAAAAAAGCTCCTATTTCCATAAGAGCTTACCTAGAATCCCCAATTTTATACTGAGGCTTTTCTAATGAACCACTGGGGATATCGCCCGGGGTTCGAATCCCCAATTTTATACTGAGGCTTTTCTAATGAACCACTGGGGATTCGAACCCCAGACAACTTGATTAAAAGTCAAGTGCTCTACCACCTGAGCTAGTGGTCCATAAACTGGGCTAACTGGATTCGAACCAGCGAATGCAGGAGTCAAAGTCCTGTGCCTTACCGCTTGGCGATAGCCCATTGTAACACTGGGCTGTGTCCCTGCACCTTCCCGTGTAAAGGTGGATAGAGGGACTCGAACCCTCGGCCTCCAGAGCCACAATCTGGCGCGCTAGCCGACTGCGCCATACCCACCATACAAACGTGCTCGAAGGGATTCGAACCCCCGACCCACGGCTTAGAAGGCCGTTGCTCTATCCAGCTGAGCTACGAACACACTTGATGCTTCGCATGAAAGTCATACAAACTTACTTGTTTAGCACGAATTATACTCTATCACATCATCCGCATAGTTGTCAATCAGAAAATACATTTTTAAAGACTATTTTTTTTAAATTTAGAGGCTTTTTTCAGTCTCAGACTATTTGAAAGACAACTCGCCAACTCAGATAAGTACCGCGCCGCAGGCAGCGTTTTTCCACAGCGCCAAAAACGACGAGGTACTTATTCAAGATATTTATACGTCTTATTTTAACCCTTTACAGCACCTGCAACCATACCCTTGATAATCTGTTTGCTGAATATAAAGTACAGAACAACAATCGGCGCCATCGTCGTCAGCATAGCTGACATAATCTTCGGATAATCCGACGCGAACTGTCCCTTAAACATTGTCATGGCAAGCGGAACGGTCTGTAATCTTACGTCCTTGATCAAAACTAATGCAAAAGAGAACTCGTTCCAGCATGAGAACACCTGAATAATCGCAATCGTTACAAGAATCGGTTTTGCAACCGGCAATAATGC
>VSOA01000357.1 GCA_009774585.1 Lachnospiraceae bacterium | reverse complement strand
ATCATAGTGTAGCACATCTATGTCCTTCTCTTTTTTATATTCGCGTTTTAAAATATATGTTTTTTCTGAAAAATCTGATCGTCTGCCCGCCACTACCACATAATGAAATCTTGATAAATCCAAGGTATAAAATTCATCTGAAAGATTCAGCGAAGGATTCTTGTATTTTCTTAATTTCTCTGTATAAGATGCAAAATTTGCTGGCAACCATCTTTTCCAGTCTTCTAATTGTGAAATTCCCTCTCTAAACTCTGCACCTAATTCCCCATCCCTTAATGTTATTTTCCCATAAGGATTCTCTAATTCAACTAATATAAACTCATAACCACCAGAGCTTTTCCCTATAAGTAAGTAATCTGCTTTATATGATGTTCCTAATTGAAACTCCGGAAAAAGATATGCCCCATGATTTCCTATATTAATGGACAATCCCCATATCAGAGCCCCCAGAATATGATAATACTCTTTATCCCTAATAAAATTCAGTATTTTTCTTTCTGAACACTGCTCATCATTTATTAGATTTGCAAACTCATCATTTGCCTTTACTAACCTCTCAGTATCGTGTAGTTCTGCTACATCCAGATAATTATTGGGGAACAACATTTTACACATTCTGGCCGCTTTAGGAAATTTCATAAAATTATTGGCTGTTCCAAAGCCACCTATTCTTTTAACACTAAAATCTCTGCCAGTAACCTCTTTGAATTCCTTTTTCTCTTCATCTGTAAGACCTAATAAATAATCTCTTTTATATAACATAATATTTTCCCTCGCGTCTCTCTATATAAGAAGACAGCCCCCAATATCCCTGAAAGCTGTCCCTTTCTACTATCCAGATCCCACTATCTCCTATTTCTTAGACAGAGATATACCTTTTCCGCAATTTTCCCTAAAAATAAGCCAGTATTTTTCTTCAACAATTTTCTATGCCTTAATATATTTTTGGTTCTTGCTGTTCGGCTTATTTGGAAGTGTCATCTTAATCTTTCCTGCTTCCAACAATGGCTTTAATATAATTTTGCGAAAGTGTTCCCGGCTTGTTATTCCGATAAATTCCTGCATCTCCTGACGTGTTCTTGCTTCTGAACAAAATTCTAACAGATTAACAATACGTTCATCTTGCGCTCTATCTTGCACTGTGCAAGTGTGCAAGTTAAAATTCACATTTTTAAGTATGACACGAAAATCCGATGATGTCGAAAAAAATTCCGGTCTTAACCCCGGTGTATAACCGGGCAGTTTTTCTGTTTCGCTCAAAATCTTTTTTAGCCCGCTTCCCCGGCGTTCCATATATTTCATTCTGTGAAACAGGTCAGCAATTACCGGATTTCGCCGTACAGAACCAATAGCTTCTATATCACATTCCTGTATAGGCATTCCTTCAAACATTCCTCCCGGAGACTGAATTTCTATCCGGTCATCATACATATCTATATGGATTTCACTGCCTAATACAATGTAATCCCGATGTATAAGTGCATTGACGATAGCCTCTGTCACAGCCCTTTCCGCATAATCCGGCTTATCGATACGATATCTGGCTTCTTTCACAAACCGGACTTTTGAGTTGTTTCGCACAAAATCACATCCGCTTTGTAACAAATATATCAGATTCCCCTCATACTCTTTATCGTCCAAGGCATCATCAAAAATAGATCCTTTTTCGGTTCCATTCCAACGTGTACAGAAAATTCGTGAATTAAACACGATATGCTGGTCTGCAAGTAGTTTCCCCGCATTCGTCAACAAGCCATTCTTATCTGCCAGTCCAAAAGAAACATAATCTTTAGCTGCAAATTGAATTCCTGTTCTTTCACGATAAGTTGCCTCGAGCAATGTAAAACTATATTCTTCTTTAGAAATATCTGATACCAATGCATCAAAAGAGCGGTTTGTTCCTTTTAATATCAGCTCATTCAAAATATAGTCCGGCGTAACAACAGTCTCATTTCCAATGCGAATATACGCTTCCGTAATTCCATCTGCTTTATAATAATACGGTGTCGTTCGCCCCGCTGCAACCGATAGCACTAATAAATTTTTTTCTTGTTCCATTATTGGAGTAAGCACGAATTGGGGTAATGGTGTTATGCGTTCTTTTATGAGCCGGCTTATTTTCTCAGCGTCTCCTTTTATATTTTCCAGACCTACTATTTCTTTATTGTCTGCTACCCCAAAGATTAAAATACCACCAATTCCATTTGCAAAAGCACTTACACTTTTTAACCAGCTCTTCGGTTTCTTTGTCTCCAACGCAACCTTAAAATCACAGTCCGTCGCCTCAGCTATTATTTGTCTAACCATAAAATAAAGCTCCTTTTACAATATCCCAAAAGAATAACTAAATCTTTCTAACAAGTTTTTAATCATATCCATTTGTATCCGTAATTCTATTTTATCATCTTCGCTGTATATATGGGAATTATTATTTTTCACTAATTGATTGATATTCAGACCAATTTTATTTATTTCGTTACGCAACCGCATAACTTCAAGCTCTAATTTCTTGCTCCTTGGATGTTCTGACTGGTTCAAGAGCAGATAACGGATGTATTCTGATTCATTCATATTTTCTGCTTTGGAGCATTCTGCTAACAGTTTTGCTGTCTCTTCGGTCAGCTTAAAATGCTTCCGCAGTGTGTTTTCACCCTTTGGTCTTGCCATGTGCAACTCCTTTCTTTTCGGGGAGAGGGCGTTCTATGGAACGCCGCAAGATACGCATTTCGTGGGCACGAAATGCTAAATCTTGTCGGGGAGTACCCCGAACCCCCTTATTTTTGCCATATTTTACATACTGATATCAGTTCCGGCTTTTTTGATATAAGAAACCAAGAAGGTGAAATCAAAACCGCCGGAAATGAAATCGCCTAAAAACAGGCGGATATCAAACCGCCAGTTTTTGAAATCGTCTCAAAATGCCTTGATATCAATTCCCTGTTTTCTGAAATCGCCTGAAAATGACCGGATATCAAATCTCCGGCTTTAGAAATCGCCCAAAAATGCCTTGATATCGATTCCTCATTTTTTGAAATCGCTTGAAAATGACCGGATATCAAACCGCTGGTTTTTGAAACCATCCGGGGTTATGGGTGGCAGTTCCACTTCTTCGGCTACCCTACCGCATACTTTGCCGCCTGCATTGTATCGGGGAGAAGATCCGCTGTCAAGTATTTTAGTCCTAGGGAACCGCTGATTAATTAGTTTTATTTTCAGCATTATCCCGTTTTGTCAGGTTTTTTAGAATGCCAGCGGAA
>VSOA01000356.1 GCA_009774585.1 Lachnospiraceae bacterium | reverse complement strand
TAATAGTTCCGTTAAAATCAATCAGCGATTTTCTAATCACGGGAGCTGAAAGAGGCGAAAGTTTCTGGTTGGTTCGTCAAGTATTAGTACGTTTGCCTTCTGTAGTACCATATTTAAAAATATTATTTTTGCTCGTTGTCCACCACTCAACTCACCAATGGTATGTTGCATTTCATCCCGAGTGAACTTCATTGTTCCCATGTAAGTTAGTGCAAGCGTTAATTTCTGTTTATCATATGCAGATTGTAAGAACTCTATTGGAGTCATGGAATAATCTATTATATCTCTGTAATCCTGAGGCATATATCCAACAACAATATCTTTTCTACCTTTCAATGATTTCCATATTTCTTTTAGCAACGTAGATTTCCCAATACCATTATTACCAATTATGCAAATATGTTGATTCCCCACAACTGTTAATCCAACGTTTCTTGCCAAAACTTTATCATCTGCTTTTAATTCTGGAATATATAATTCTAGTATTCTTTTTTGTGAAGGTACATAAATATCAGTATCAAACCGCGTAAAGATTCCTTCTTCTTTATCTGGAATATCTGTAAAATTTTCTTTTTCCCTTTCAAAACGTTTTCCTTTGGAAACTAAAGATTGCATGCTTTTCTTTGCATGACCATCCGAGGAAGCAATTCCATCAGGATTTTTCCATCCTGTATTGTGTCTTGCTTTCTCATATAATTGGAGTAAACGTTCTCTCTTTTTCTTGTACTCGCTACGTTCTTTTAATGCTACTTGAATCTGTTTATCAAATTGTAGATTTCTATAATCCAAATAAGACTCATAATCTAGTCTTGACACTGTTACCTGACACTTCGTCTTACGAATCAATTGTTCAATGTGAATAATAACATTTGCTGTATTAGATATCAAAACTTCATCATGAGATATGAACATAATTGGTATAGAACAATTCCTGATGAATTCCTCTAAAAACGTTAGTGTGTCAATATCTAAATCATTAGATGGTTCGTCTAAAAATAATGTATCTGGATTATTGCATAGCAATTTAAATAACTGAATTTTAATTTTCTCGCCACCTGACAATGTACGAATCATTTGAGTAGATAGCAAAAAATCATAGTCAATATTTAAAGAGTCAACCAGTCCATAATTTTCATAAATATCGACACCCTCAAAGTATTCACAAATACTCATCATTTGTTCTTCTTCAGACATAAATTGTGGCAAGTAACCAAAAACACCTTTTTTTATAACACTTCCCGTACCACTCACATAATCTTCAACTAACTCCTCGTTAAAAAGATATTTAAGCAGTGTAGATTTACCATTACCCTCTTCACCAATAATAACTGCTTTGTCTCCTCGTTCTAATGAGAAAGAAAAATCCTCAATTAACAAACGATTATCCTTTTGCAAATATAGGTTTATATTTTTCGCTTGAAGCATAATACTTGTCCTCCAATAAAAATGATTTAAACACACAAACCTTATATAGTTTATGAACCAGAGTCGATAATTTGAGTCAATATATCTGGCATCACATCTTCTTCTCCTATATATGTTCTGACAACGTCTCCAAATGGGCGTACATGCATATCCTTGAAAAAAGACATATTCTCTGAACTTATACATACGGGAGTGTGCATTCTCGGATTGTTCTTAAACACGCTTGCCAAAGAGATATTATAGAAAGTGATGTCTTTTTTGATAGCCTCAAACAATTCCATCCCTTTCTTTGAATTGATTAAAATAACAGACGTCCCATAATCCAGTTCAACGGATGTATCAGCCCCCCAAAAATCTCCAAAGACTATATCCGCATATCTTCTCTCTCCAATAAATTGACAGCTTGAACAACAAGGTCGCACAAAAAAACTTCCCTGTAAATAACCTTTCATAAAATAGTTGTTCTCTGGCGTTAATAATTCCTCATCACCGTTATCAAAGAAAATTTTTGTATGTAAGGGGGACTTTCTCCACCCAAATTCTTTATATTTAAACCAAATATTATTTATCTTCGCAGAATATTTCTTCTCTAATTCTTCTATCCAGTATTTATATGCTAGTGGAGAATTAACACCTAAACATATAAATTCAATGGTGTATAAATCCTGATAATCTTGTGTTAGATAGGAATACAATCCAGCAACTTGACATGGTGTTCCAACAAATAAGACTGGAATTTTTTTCTTAAGAAAATTTTCAACATCAACATATACAGAACCTATCTTACTTTGAACATATTTTGATTTTTGAATTCTACTTATATTATCCATAATACTGACGCACATATGTACAACATTCATGTTTTCATCATACCCTGCACCATAAACTTCTCCGCCAATAGAAAAGATATGCTTAGAAAATACAGTAAACATTCCACCCGATGTGCTTTCTAAGCGAATTCTATTACTCTTTGAATATGCTGCATATGCAGCAATAAATCCACGAGTTTGATCCATTTTCTTTTGATTACTATTTTGAGCCGGACATATTTGTTTACATAAACCACATTTGTTACATAAACCATGAATAGTTTTTGGATATAAAAATCCACTGACCTTGTCCGCTTCCATATACAAAGCATTTTGGGGACATACATTAACACAAGCTTCGCATCCAGTACAATTGTTCATTGAATTATCTTTCATGTTTTTACATTCTCCAACTAATATTTTCTTTTATTGTTTTAGCTGGCACTCCGGCCACCAAAGAATAAGCAACAACATCATGCGTAACGACGCTCCCTGCCGCAACAACAGCACCAGTTCCAATATCAATTCCCGGTAGAATTGTAACTCCAGTTCCAATCCAAACATGATCATGTATAGTGATTTTTCCGGATTTAATACGACCATTTATTTCATGGAAATCCGAATCATATATGGTAACATTATTTGAAATGGCGCAATCATCCCCAATAGAAATTTTTTTTGTTACCCTAATAAAACAATTACTATTAATATATGAACATCCCATCTCAAAAACAGAATTTGCAAACAGATGTATATCGCCACCATAAAAGATCCGTGCATTCCCCTTAACGACAAACTTTGATTTATTCTCCATGCATAGAATCGTACTTCTTCCATTATTAATGAAGGCATTGCTCCCCAAATGTAAATCTGAATATAATATTATTTCAGATTCTTTGCTAACTTTAATGTATGTTTTTCCATCAACTAACAGTGTCCCACCTAGTTTTGTGATTATTTTGTTGCAACCAGCCAATAACCCTTTAATATAACAAATTTGTTTACAAATACTTGTCTTCATACC
>VSOA01000355.1 GCA_009774585.1 Lachnospiraceae bacterium | reverse complement strand
CTCCCACAACTGTTGTCTCGTAAATTTGGAGGATATGCTTCAGAACGGCACCGTGATATCCGGTACGCTGATTGAAAAGCCTCATACATTCAGCACCGCCTGCAATATCGCTACACAGATTATTGCACAGGTGGCAAGTTCCCAGTACGGCGGACAGTCTATCAGTCTGGCACATCTGGCTCCATTCGTAGATGATACTCGGCAGCGGTTTCAAAAGAAGTATGAGGATTTGAGGGATTTCATGGACAAGACGGACTATGATATTTTCATTGAGCGGCTGGTGTCTGAGGACATCACCAAGGGTGTACAGACGATTCAGTACCAGGTGGTGACTCTGATGACTACCAATGGTCAGGCGCCGTTTATCACGGTCTACATGGATATCAACGAGGCTAAGAACGACAGGGAACGGAAAGACCTTGCTGCTATTATTGAGGAAACTTTGAAGCAGCGTATTCAGGGTGTAAAGAACGAAGTGGGTGTCTGGATCACTCCGGCGTTTCCTAAGCTCATCTATGCTCTGGACGAGAACAACGTCTATCCTGATTCGGAATACTTCTATCTCACGAAGATTGCTGCATTCTGTACCGCCAAACGGATGGTGCCTGATTATATTTCCAATAAGATTGAGCGGGAGCTGAAGAATGGTGACACTTACACTTGTATGGGCTGCCGTTCTTTCCTGACACCGGATCGGACAACTGAGAATTACTCGAAGTGCAGGAACTGGACAGCCGGTCACAAATACTACGGACGGTTCAATCAGGGTGTGGTTACAATCAATCTCCCTGATGTAGCGCTGAGTTCCGGCGGTGACTTCGATAAGTTCGATGATATTCTCAAAGACCGTCTGGAAAATATCTGCTATCCGGCTTTAATGGCTCGGCACAACCGATTAAAAGGAACCAGCTCGAATGTTGCTCCGATTCTTTGGCAGTATGGCGCATTGGCGCGGTTGGATAAGGACGAGCCGATTGATCAGCTTCTCTATCATGGATATTCTACGATCAGCCTTGGCTATGCGGGTTTGTATGAGTGTGTAAGATACATGACCGGCGAATCTCATACGGCAGGTGGTAAAGACTTTGCGCTGCATGTGATGCGGACGCTTAACGAGTTTACTGCTAAGTGGAAAGCAGAAACGGATATTGACTTCTCCCTGTATGGAACTCCACTGGAATCCACGACTTACAAGTTCGCTAAGAGCTTGCAGAAACGGTTTGGCATTGTTCCTGGCGTGACAGACAAGAATTATATTACTAACAGCTATCACGTCCATGTAACGGAGCCGATAGACGCCTTTACAAAACTGGCTTTTGAATCTGAATTCCAGGAGCTTAGCCCTGGTGGAGCAATCAGCTATGTCGAGGTACCGAACATGGATAATAACATTCCGGCTGTTATCTCTGTCATTCGTTATATTTATGACAACATTATGTATGCAGAGTTGAATACTCGGAGTGATTACTGCCAGGTTTGTGGTTTTGAGGGAGAAATCAAGACTGTCGAAGATAACGGTAAGCTGTTTTGGGAGTGTCCGAACTGCGGCAACCGTAATGAAAATAAAATGAACGTAGCTCGGCGAACCTGCGGCTACATTGGCACAAATTTCTGGAATCAGGGACGGACACAGGAAATCTCTGAAAGGGTGTTGCATTTATAAGGGAGGGAGACGTGATGTGAGTGAAAATATTGATATTTATTGTAGCCGTAGCACTTGCGACTTTGATTCTTGTTGTTAAGGCTATACATACAGCGGCTATGTTTATGGGGGAACAGGAAAAAGTAAGGAGGAATGATATTTATGACAATCAACGAGTACCAAAAGGAAGCTATGAGAAGTACCAACCCGGAATCACTGAATGATCAGGCGAAAGGGTTGAGCAATACTGCCCTTGGATTATGCGGAGAATCCGGCGAAGTGGCAGACATGATTAAAAAGCATTTGCATCAGGGGCATGACCTGGATAAAGAGCATATGGCGAAAGAGTTGGGCGACGTCGCCTGGTATCTGGCTCTCGGTGCTACCGTCATCGGATATGACCTGGAGGATATTTTACGGATGAACGTTGATAAGCTGCGTGCAAGGTATCCTGATGGATTTGACGCTCAGCGAAGCCAGCACCGAAAAAATAATGATATTTAGGGAGGATAAAAATGGCGAACGGAAATCCAAGAACAAATCATGAAGGTTATTCAGATCCAACAGCTTATGAAGCTATTAAGAACACGGATGTAGATGATGAACGATTCCACAAATTACTGAATACCATCTTTACTATCTGTGAACTTTCCGGGTTTCATCTGGAGGAACGGATTATTCTCAAGGATACACAGACCGGGAAAGTTTGGAGGTGATACTGCATGGAGCGAAATACTTTCGTAAAAGAGTTCGGATTCGCTTCTTCGAGCCTTGATAAAAGGAAAATTAAGAAATTGGTTAAAAAATCTGTGAATGCTAATCAGGATGGAAATCCTAGAGGACATCATAACTTGATTATTGTCATGGAAGAACTATCAGAACTATCAAAGGAAGTATCCAAACAAATTAGAGAGCGGGGAGACATTGTTTCGCTGACTGAAGAGATGGCTGATGTATCTCTTGGGTTGCTCTATTTGCAGGAGATATGTGGTATCACTACGGAAGATATTTATAAAGCAATGAATGTAAAGGCAAACCGATTGGAGCGTGTGCTCAAGGAAAAAGGCTGTTACTTATAGTTGGAGGTGAGGTTTGTGGATGGCGGAGTAAGAGAAACAATGTGCACCCATTGCATACATAGAGAGGTGTGTTTATACAAGCAGACTTATCTTGAATATTTGAGGGCAAGTGAAAAAATGTACAGCGATTATCCGGATGATATTTCTTTTATCGAAAAGACTGATCCGAACTGCATTCACTATAAGAAGAAATCCGACGTAAATTTGCGGTGATGGGACGTCTGTAGCAGGTCTTTTCAGCCGGACAAACTCTAATCTAGGTTAAAAAATTCTGGTCAAATCCTGTTTTGAAAAGTGGGCTTTTGGCCAGAAAAAGTGGGCAGACGAAAAAAATCGGGAGATTTTGAAGATTTTCGGAGATCTTTTACGGACGATTTTCTCAATTTTTAGACATTTTTTGCCCACTTTGCCCACTTTTTTTGAAAATTGACCAGGCTCTTTGGCCAGCAAAAACCCAGTATTTATGCGGGTTTGATGGCTGTTTGCCCACTTTCCCACTTTTTTCTTCAAACTATTATGATAAAAAAATTTAATAATATTATAAAT
>VSOA01000354.1 GCA_009774585.1 Lachnospiraceae bacterium | reverse complement strand
GTATATAACATATAATGATACATATTATATAAGACATATTACGACATATCTTGATATATATTGTTAGATTAAGCATAGAAGAAAAAAGGATGGATTGCAAGGAATGTTTATATAAATTGCGAAAATTTTCGCAATTTTGGCAAAAGTTCACAAATATAGAGAGCAAAAACAGTATAAAATAGAAAAATAGCTTCGGAAAAGGATTTCCATATTGACAAAACATGGTAGTAAGTGTTAGATTTATCTTAGATACGAAAGTTTACGAAAAATCAGACTTGGTTTTGTTGATGGGGGTCAGATTGTGAAAGTTAAAACATTGACAAGGGGAGCGGGAATACTATTACCGATATCCAGTCTGCCATCTGCACACGGGATAGGAACCTTTGGTCATGCGGCTTTCAAATTTGTAGACCTTTTGGCGGATTTGAAACAGAAGTATTGGCAGATACTGCCGATGGGACCGCTGACGGTTGGTGACAGTCCGTTTCAATCCATTTCGCTATTTGCGGGGAATCCGTATTATATCGATCTGGAGGATTTGATCGAAGACGGATTACTGTTAAGAGAAGAAGTAGATGCGCATCAATGGGGCGCAAGCGGTGAATGTATAGATTACGCCGTATTATATGAGAACAGATATACCGTTTTACAGTCGGCTTACAAGAGATTTGACTGCCGGAATGAGCAGTACATAGCGTTTTGTGATGCAAGTAAAATATGGCTTGAAGATTACAGCCTTTATATGGCTCTGAAATATCATTTTGGCGGCAAAGCATGGTATGAATGGGATAAGCCGTTAAGAGACAGAAGTAAAGAGACGCTGGCGCAATATCGCGACAAGCTGTCCGAACAGATTTTATTCTGGAAATTCTGTCAGTATGAATTCTACAGACAGTGGGAGATTCTGAGAGAGTATGCGAAGAAGAAGGGCGTCCAGATGATTGGTGATTTACCGTTCTATGTCGCTTACGACAGCGTTGACGTATGGACGCACAGAAATCTTTTCCTCTTGGATGCGCGGGGAAGGATGAAATGCGTGGCAGCGTGTCCGCCGGATGATTTTTCAAAAGAAGGTCAGATCTGGGGCAATCCGGTTTATGACTGGGATGCCATGGAAGCGGATGGATATAGCTGGTGGAAGCTGAGAATCAGGCAGCAGGCAGCCATGTTCGACATCATTAAGGTAGATTATTTCTTAGGCGTGGTGAAATATTTCAGCATTGAGACCGGAAAGACGGATATCCGTGACGGGGGATGGTCTAAAGGACCGGGCAGAAAGCTTGCGGAGGTAATCGAGAAGGCAGCGGGGGATAAGAAGATTATTGCAGAGAATATGGGAACCGTACTTCCGGGAGTCAATAAACTGATTCGGAAGATGGGATGGCCGGATATCAAAGTGCTGCTTTTTGCTTTCGACGGCAAACCGGATAATGAATATCTTCCGCATAACTACGCGGACAGCAATACGGTACTCTATGCGGGGACGCATGATAATGATACGATCGTCGGATATTACCGCGATTGTACGGATTACGAACTGGCATATATGTATTCTTATTTAAATATTGACAGCAAAGAGCAGATATCCGATGCGATGATTCGGACGGCGTATTCAAGTATAGCCGATGTGGTGATTTTACAGATGCAGGATATCTTACAGCTTGGAAGCGAAGCGAGAATGAACAGACCATCTACGATAGGTTCTAATTGGAAGTGGCGGTTTAGTGATGAACTGCTTCCGGAGGAGCGGCGGAACTGGATTCGCACGCAGACGGCGCTTTACCGCAGATAGAAACGTCGCCTCAGCGGCGAAAGAAAGGACTAGTCCTTTCTTTATATTCTATATCTATAGAATATAAAAACCTTAATTAATTCTTTTCGCGAACAGCGAAGAACCGTACATGATATAAGACGTGGAAGCACGTTTTATATAGAAACCAAAAAAATGGTAACACTAAGATTTAGCAGGGTGAATACACTTGCTAAATCGGAAAGAGAGAGGAAAAACATTATGAAGAAGAAAGTATTGGCAACATTACTGGCAACAGCAATGGTAGCCGGCTGTCTTGCAGGATGCGGCAATGATGGCGCAGCAAACACTCCGGCAGAGGAAGCTCCGGCAGCAACAGAAGAGACTCCGGCAGCAACAGAAGAGACTCCGGCAGCAACAGAAGAGGCTCCGGCGGCTACAGAAGAAGCTCCGGCAGAGGATGCGGCAGCAACAGACGCGTCTGACCCGATCGCTACGCTGATCGCAAACACAACCGGTACGGTTACAATGACTGTATGGGCATCCGAAGAGGATCAGGATCTTACAAGCAAATTGCTTGACGAGTTTAAGGCAGCATATCCTGACGTAACATTTGACATTACACTTGGCGCTGAGTCTGAGTCTACCGCTAAAGATACGGTACTGACAGACGTAGAGGCGGCAGCAGATGTATATGCGTTCGCTGACGACCAGATCAACGAGCTTGTACAGGCTGGCGCATTACAGGAAGTAGCTGCTCATTACACATATGATGTTGCAGCAGAGAATGTATCCGGCGCTGTTGAGGCCGCTACTGTAGACGGTAAGTTATACGCATACCCGATGACAGCAGATAACGGTTACTTCATGTTCTATGATTCTTCCGTATTCACAGAGGATGATGTGAAGTCTTTAGAGAAGATGGTCGAAGTTGCAGATGCAGCAGGTAAGAAGATTGCAATGGATATCTCCAATGGCTGGTATATCTACGCATTCTTCCAAGGCGCAGGCTTGGAGCTTTCCTTAAATGACGACGGTATGACAAACACATGTACATGGAATGCAGCAGGTGGTACAGACGTAGCGCAGGCAATCCTTGATCTGACATCTTCTAACGTACTTGTAGATATGGGTGATGAAGATATGGCTACCCAGATCGCAGAAGGCAATGTAGTTGCTTGTGTAAACGGTACTTGGAGAGCAGAGACAGCAGCAGAAGCATGGGGAGACAACTACGCAGCTTGCAAGCTTCCCACATTCAATGCAGGTGGTAAAGACTGCCAGATGTCCTCTTACTCAGGATACAAATTAGTAGGCGTTAATCCTCACTCCGCAAACATCGGCTGGTCCATGCTTCTTGCAGAGTTCTTAACAAATGAAGCAGCTCAGACAGCAAGATTTGAGGCAAGAGGCCTTGGCCCTGCAAACGTTGCAGCAGCATCTTCTGACGCAGTTGCATCCAATCCGGCTATCGCAGCTTTGGCAGCTCAGGCAGCATATGCAACACCTCAGCGTGTAGGC
>VSOA01000353.1 GCA_009774585.1 Lachnospiraceae bacterium | reverse complement strand
CTTCCTCATCGTCTTCCCAATCCTCATCATCCTCGTCATCTTCTTCATAATAGCGCTCTCTGGCCTTCTTAAGGCGCATAGCTTCTTCCATGGAATCTCTTCGCTCGGACTGTCTCTTAATCTGGACCATGTCTCTGTCCGTAATCATCCTCGTGGATGCCTCTTCATCCGGATCAACCAGTTTCACAAAATCTTCATCCGGATTGATCAGTGACTGCTTCAAGTCTGTAATCAGTTCCGCCATAGACTGATATCTTCTGTCCGGACTCTTTTGACAGCATTTACACACTATCTGCTCCACACTGATAGGAATTTCCGACACATATTCTCTTGGTGAAGGCATTTCTTCCTGTATATGTTTGATGGCAATTGCCACCGTGGTCTCTCCGTTGAACGGCACTCTGCCCGTCAGCATCTCGAACATGGTAATACCGAGCGAATAGATATCGCTCTTCTCATCGCTGTAGCCGCCTCTTGCCTGTTCGGGCGACGTATAGTGCACGGACCCCATGACGTTAGATGTAATCGTATTGCTGGTAGCCGCCTTGGCGATACCGAAATCCGTTACCTTTACCTTGCCTTCCTTGGATATAATAATATTCTGAGGTTTAATATCACGGTGTATAATATGATTGTTGTGCGCCGCCTCAATTCCCATAGACACCTGAATTGCGATACTGATCGCTTCCTTTACGGATAGCCGCGCCTTCTTCTCAATATATTTCTTTAATGTAATACCTTCCACCAGTTCCATGACGATATAATAGATACCGCCCTCTTCTCCGACGTCATACACATTCACGATATTCGGATGCATAAGACCTGCCGCCGCCTGCGCTTCAATCCTAAACTTTGATACAAAATTTGCGTTTTCACTAAACTCCTGTTTCAATACCTTGACCGCAACAAAACGGTTCAGTTTATGGTCTTTTGCTTTATATACATCTGACATGCCGCCGGTGCCGATTTTTTCCAGAATCTCGTATCGGTCGCCTATCATCATTCCAATCTTAATCATTTTCCACCTCGTCTGCTAACGGTTCAATCACTATCGCGGAGATATTATCTTTGCCGCCGTTCTGGTTTGCAGTTCTCACCAACTCTTCTACCCTGTCCTCAAGACTTTTATCACTCGTCAATATCTGACGTATCGTCTCGTCATCCACCATATTCGTCAAACCATCAGAACAAAGTAGAACGATATCGCCTGTCTGCAGCTCTAAATCAAAAAAATCCGCCTCTATATAATCTCTGGCTCCGATTGCTCTTGTAATTATATTTTTATCCGGATGATTTCTGGCTGACGCTTTGTCAATTCCTCCCATCCGTACCATCTCTTCCACCAGTGAATGGTCTTCCGTAATCTGCTCTATGCGGTCGCCCACAACATAAAGTCTGCTGTCACCCACGTTAGCCACTTCCAGATATCTTCCGATACAGGTAGCGACAACGATCGTGGTACCCATACCATTATAAGCCGCCTCTTCACGCGCTCTCTTGCGAATCATCGCATTGGCCTTCTCAATCGCTCTGCCCAGAATCTTAACCGGACTCTTCTCAAAAGAACTGCCAATCTCCTCCACCACGGTCTCCACCGCATAGCGGGACGCATAATCTCCCGCATTATGCCCGCCCATGCCGTCCGCCACGATAAACACGTTGGGCAGATTGCCGATCGGTGTGTCCGACAGATAGATAAAGTCCTGATTCAGTTTTCTCTTCCGTCCGATATCGGTTATCGCATAGGACCTAAGCACTGTGTTTTCCTCCCGGTTACAATTCTTCTCCTGATTTGCAGCTCATGATACCGTACTACGCTCCATATATCTGCGTCTTAGCTGACCGCAGGCGCCGTCGATATCTCTGCCCATTTCCCTTCTAATAGTAACATTAATTCCATTTTTTTCAAGTTTATTTTTGAACGCCTCCACCGCACGTCTCTCCGATTGTACATAATCGCGCTCTTTAATCGGGTTGACCGGAATTAGATTGACATGGCAGTTAAGTCCGTCAAGAAGCTCTGTCAGATGCATTGCATCCTCGTCTGTATCATTGACATCTCTCACCAGACTATACTCAAAAGTGATTCTTCTTCCCGTCCGCTCAAAGTAGTAAATACATGACTCCATCAGCTCATACAGAGAATATCTGTCTGCAATCGGCATGAGCTGTCTCCTCTTCTCATTCGTCGCCGCATGAAGAGAAATCGCCAGCGTAATCTGAAGCTGTGCATCTGCCAGTTCTCTCATCTTCGGCACAATTCCGCAGGTAGACACGGTAACGTTCCTCTGACTGATATTTAACCCGTTTTCGTCTGTCAGCAGAGTGATAAACTTAAGCAGATTGTCATAATTATCCATCGGCTCGCCGCTTCCCATAACGACCACATTAGACACTCTTTCACCGGTATGTCTGATGATTGCATAAATCTGGTCCAGCATTTCCGAGGGAATCAGGTTCCTTTCCAGCCCATCCAATGTGGAAGCACAAAATTTGCAGCCCATGCGGCATCCTACCTGCGAAGAAATACATACACTGTTGCCGTGCTTATACCGCATCAATACGCTCTCCACCATATTGCCGTCCGGCAGTTCAAACAGATATTTTCTTGTACCGTCCGCCTTTGACTCCTGTACGCGGACCGGCGTAAGCACGGTATAAGTATAGTGCGATGCGCACTTTTCTGTAAGCTTCTTCGGAATATTGGTCATTTCGTCATAATAAACCGCCTGCTTCTTATGCATCCACTCATACAACTGTTTTGCCCGGAATGGTTTCTCACCCAGACTTTCCATTTCTTCCTTAAGTTCATCCAGCGTGAATGATTTCAAATCCTTCATCGTTTTTGTTTCCATACTTTACCCGTCATGTGTCCTCATTCTGTGTTGAGTCAGATTTATCCCTTCTTTTCCTGCGGAGTCTGGCAATAAAAAATCCGTCCGTTTCATCTATCCCGGGCAGAAGCTGGATCATTCCTCTCTTTGCCGCTTCTTTCAGTTCTTTCGGCATCATCTCCGTCATACTCTCCGGCTCCATATCATACTCGCGGCATATCCAAGCAGCCATCTCTTCATTCTCCGCCGGATTCATAGTACATGTACTGTACATCATCACACCGTCCTGTTTCAGATAGTGAACCGCGTTGGCAATAATCTCTTTCTGTAACTTGACGATATCCTCCAAAGATTCTTTCGTCACCCGGTACTTGATATCCTGCTTCTTACCGATTACACCAAGTCCGGAACACGGGACTTCCGCAATCAGCACATCTGCCTTCCCTACTA
>VSOA01000352.1 GCA_009774585.1 Lachnospiraceae bacterium | reverse complement strand
AGACAGGAGGATGGAAACATTTATTATCTTATGACAAATCCGATCTGTTTATCTTGGTGTTGCTAATTGTAGGAATTATTCCAACCTTTTCCAAAGAGAAAAAGAATGCGATGGAAATTATTCAAATTACATCTGCTTATGGACGGAAACTGTATATTCCAATAAAATTGATAGCACATATCTTTGTGGCTGTCTGGCTTGAATTACTATTTGGGATTATCAATTATGTAGTGATTCATGCAGTATGGGCTAAGTGGAACAAAAATGATGCTGTATTCTATCAATGAATATAGATATACACCGCTTAATATATCTGTAATTGAATTCTATTTACTAGAGGTCTTGTCTAAGTGTATTGGCTTTGCGATTATAGCAGTCATATTGACAATGATTGCCAGACTGATAAAAAATACTTATGCAGCGTTTATTGCGATGATTGGGTATACATCAGTTTTTCTATATTTTAGTGGATTTAATAGTGGAATCACTTTTGTGGAAAATGTTTTGACATTAATCAGTCCATTTTCACTTCTGAAATTAGGAGAACTGGCAACATCGTTAAAAGAAATAAAATTTTGTGGACATTTTATGACATTTCATAGTTTCTTGTATGGTGTACAAGCTACACTAATAGTGATTCTGCTTTGTACCATGTTTGTAATAGAAAAGAGGGGAAAGTGATTTCATGATTCGATCTGAGTTATATAAAGTATTTATAAAACAGCATTTGATTTTATTTCTTTTTGTGTTTCTTTTTCTAAATGCAGCATATCATATTGTTACTGGTTATGATACGACAACGGTAATTCGCAACTCAGAATCATATTATACTTCTTTTTTTGATAAGTATGAAGGAAAAATCACAACGGAGAAGACCACACAGATCAAAGAAGAATATAAAAAACTAGAAAAAGATACTGTAAATATGTTATCTAACAAGCTTGAAAAGCAGGCTTTTGAATCTTTTTACCATGTTTATCTATATGAATCGGATTCAGGAAGCGGATATCTGACGGATACAAGGGGATGGGAGTCGATTCTTTGCCATGATAATATTAACTATTTATTAGCTGTTTTTGTGGTTTTACTTGGCGTAATGTTGTTTAGTGTAGAATATGAAAATGAGATGAATATTATGATTGTATCAACATGTGGAAGAAATAGACTGACGGGATGTAAGATTTTTATCGGAATTGCAGGTGCTATTATTTCTGCTAGTTTATTTCAGATAGTACACATCATGTATTTGGTGTCTACAATTGGACTACATCATGCGGATTATCCTTTAAATTCAATCGAATTTTATGAAAATTCACGTTATGGAATATCACTAGGAACTGCTTTGCTTTTTAAATTTATAGTAACAATATTAGGATGTATGTTACTTGTAAGCTTTGCAATGTTAATGACAATTTTACTTAAAAGAAGAGAAATTTGTATGGTATTAGCAGTTCTTTTGGTAATATTACCGAGAATGATTTTTTCAAATAGTTCGATACTGTATAGAATTCCTTGGATTACACCGCTTCTTTCAGCTAATGGGTTCTTTTGGCCAGATAGATATACACATCAGATCATAGATAATCAATTAAAAAAGGTGATTGTTTTTCAAGCAATCGAGACGAAAACAATGTTGATCGTATTGTCTATGGATATATTTTTGATAGTGCTTTCTTCTTACATTGTATTTGGTAAATTTTCAAATCACAGAAAAAGCAAATATATAAAAATGACTTCAAAGATTTTGCCTTGCTTACTCATATGTTTTTGTTTGACGGGATGTGGAGAGATAAGTGAGGATAAAGAAGTTATCATTGATGGTACGCTCAATGCGCAGATTAATATGACCATTGGTGGAAATATGTATTATATTGACCAGAATGAAAATCTGGTATATTGTGAAGATGCGAAAAATAATATTATTGCAATAACACGAAATATAATTCCACTTCAACAAAGGATTACTAACATTTTTGTAGATGCTCATTACTGTTATTATCTTTTGGAAGATGATAATAGTTCAAATATTATTGTACGCAGCGTTGATTTAGAGTCTTTTGAAGATAAGTTAGTATACAGTGCAGGAAGCGATAACACAGAGGATTTTTATGGATTAAGAAAAGATGAATCTAACGATGCTGATGAAATTTTAAAAAATATTGCTACTGTAAATTGGTTTATTGTTACAGATAAAGTTATTTATTATCAGAAAAACAGTGCTATCTATAAATGCTCAAAAATAAGTGGTAAACAAGAGATTATTGCTGAAGCTGTTTCGGACGATGAGGTGCAATATCTAAAGGGCGTGTTACATTATACAGATGCACATGGTAAAAAAACTAGTTATAATGAAAGTGCCAAGTAAAATCTTTGTATCCAAGAATAAGACGATACACTATGTACTCTATTAAAAAGGGTGTTGATCAAAACACCCTCTTCATATAATGTTAAATGAATATCATTAGAATATTGTATCTATATCAACTGCACTTACCCAATCTTGCATCTCATGATTTAAATACAAGCGAGCATATTCTAGCGGCTTGTCAATTGCAAGAGCATCTAGCAATCTCTGAGAGTTTGGTGTAGTAATCAATCCATCTTCTGCCTTGCCACAGTCAATCCGAAGAATGAACCCATTGTAATAATTGATGTCTATGGAGTTGTGAAATTGATTGTATTCAGCGTGTACGATATTCATATCTGTGTTATCCTTTCCTTTATCCGTTGTAGCTTTGATAATCTGTTATAGTAAAAGCATTTCCATCAGTTCCAGCCGACTTATGTGATTTATATAATGTTATTAGCTGTTACCGAATTTTACTTCCCTTATTTTTGCCCTTATGAGGTGTCGTAACACAAGGGAAAAGGATATAACATAAGGGAAAGTCTAAGGGAAACCTCACTTACCAAAACTGTAGGAAAATCAAGGCATTGCGGATTTTATTGTAACACTTTATAATACGAATTAGGTGTTAAAGAATTGTAGGTATCAAAATTCTAAGTTAGTGGAATGCACGAAACACAAAATTGTCTTGCTATTGACACATTGATCCTCCACCACAGCCGTGAGTACTTCTATATCTACCCACTACTTCTGTCAATTCGCCAAAGCAAATTAATACTGTTGCCGTATACTCCTTCTTCATATTTTCACCTCCTTCCGTCCAGAATAACTCGAAACCAAAGCACATACAAGCCATTCCTTTGTTTTAGGGTTTGTCTCGTCTAATAACATGAAAACTATCAGGCAATTCATAGAACATCCAATTCCAAACAATTCCAATATATTCACCTTTTAAGCCATCTTTCAAA
>VSOA01000351.1 GCA_009774585.1 Lachnospiraceae bacterium | reverse complement strand
GTTATAAAGTATCATTCAGCATTTACATGTGAAGGTGTGCCGGTTATATAATGATATGGATGAAAATGTAATGAAATAGAAACTCACTTATTATTGAATGTGAGTTCCGAAATAGGATATATCAGATGTAATGTGAGCTTTTGGTGTTAAAGACTTAAAATATAAAAATAATATAGATGCATGTAAATATGACGAACTAATGTTTTGTCTTGATATTACTACAATACTGGTATAAAATAAAAGGTGACTCATATGTAAAAATAAAGATAAAATATTAGTCACGATAATGACTGCGCAAGAGGATGGTAGAGGAAATATGAGTGCACATGAGTATAAAACAGAATATAGTGTGGAATATGACAATCCACCAATGAGCATAGACGATCGAGCTTATTTGCAAAGTTTTTTGACAAAACAGATGTGCAGGATTTTGTTGATCTTGTTTTTTAACACATTATCCAATAAAGACCTTGCACGGCAGATGGGGATCAGCACCAGTGCATTAGGCAACATTCTGCAACGGATGAAAAAGTCACAGATAGAGTTGTTCATTACAAACAAGGAAGATAAATATCTATTATATTCCTTGACACCGGTCGCCTATGCGTATGTTAAGGATAATTTAGTTGAAGAAGAAAATCCGCAAGTAAGGATTATTCATTTACACGATAAGGAAACATCAGATTACATTGAATGTACAAACGCATTGCAGAAACTGCAGGAAGTGCTGCCAATTGATACGACGAGGGAATTTGAGAATTTTATCGAATCGTATTATGTGAAGGTAAGTGAAGAAAAAAGAGCGGTTTTAGATCATTTCATTATCAGTCTTGCAAAAATACATAACGAAGTCAATGAAGAGGAATTTCGTGGAATTATGGATAAACTGGATGATGCATTACAGAGGAACATTTTGCATTGCGTCAGTTTGTATCAATCTATGATGCAGTTGTGTGGAATTTATGACCAGTCATGGGAAATAGCATACGATTTTGTGGATTCTATTATTGAATCGAAGGGGACAAGTGTTAGTTTAAAGGTTCTGTGTGGATGTAAAACTATGGAAGCGGAAACAGTGGTTGGGATAGGAAGCAGTTTATGGGAGATCGTAAATATTTCGAAGATAAATAATCATTCTAAAGATGAATTTATGGACTGTTGGAAGATGTATGTTACGGACAAACAGTTTATGCGTTATATTGCAATCGGATATGAAAAGCGGATGAATGTATAATGTGGAATATAAGTGAGAGGATAGAAGGTAACTGTAATATGTATTAAGTATACCGGCTGAAATATTATATAGTGGTACATAAAAATATGAAAAGAGATGGGTAGACTGGATTAAAGGAATCGAGGTGACAGACCTTGGAAGCGTATGATGACGGAACGAAAAGATACATCATGCAAAGAGAACAAAAAAACAAAAAGCAAACTTCAAATATTACAGCTTTTTTATCTCAGGGGGGAGAAGCGTGTGATAGTCAGGATATAAATGTTTTTGTTTTGTTTCATGATAAAGATAAGAAGCGTATTAATGACATGCAGGCGGAATTAGCAAACAAAAAAATTCTTTTGACAAAAGGCTTAGCCGAGACTACGGAAGCTTATGGAAAAAAGGGAGATATTATCAAATACTATGACTATTTTGCTGTTATCATTTCGAAGCCATTGTTAGAGGATTTAGATTTCTTAGAGGTATTGCTGGAAAATTATAAAACCGACGCATCAAAGAAGATGTTACCTATAATTGTTTGGAGAGATTTATATGAACCTGAAATTAAAGCTGAAGTTTTAGAAAAATTACAAGCTAGAATAGAAACTTATAAAGAGCATCACTTTAAAAATGATTTTGTCGGGGTTGTGGCAAATGATTTGAAACGTATGCAGAAGATACTGACAATGCTTGAGGACTTTATTGTTTTTGCAATCGAGAAAGATCCGAAAACAAGTTTGCGGTGCAGCGACAAACTGCTGAAATATATACGTTTCGTTACCGGAAAAGATGTTGCGGATAAAGAATTTACTCCTATAAAAGGAGAAACAAATCAGACGATTAATATTCAGAGTTTACAAACCTGTATTGCAACCGGTAGTGCAGAGATAAATGCAACTTTAAATCGGACAATAGTTCCGAGGGATAATAAATGATAAAAGTAGGTAAGTTGGGCGAATGTAATGATAGTGGTACGGAAAGGCGGAAAAGTATATGGAATTAGAGAAAGAAAGTGTATGGAATGTGAGTGGTGAACAGGTTATTATTGCGAGCGGAAATGCAACCGTGAATGCTGTGCAGAATAATGGAATAAAGGAAAGCCAACTGGAAGAAATCATAAAGGGAATCATGGAAAATACAGCGGAATTAAAACGGGAAGATGCTGATGAAATCATTGATCTTGTAGAAATGGCAAAGAAGGAGTTGACTAGTCCCAGTCCTAAAATCAGCCGGTTAAAGAATTGCATCAAATTACTGGCGCCAATGCTCACCATTGCAAATGGGACGCCTGTGCTGCTGTCTAATTTACAGAGATTATATGACTTTATTTGCCTGCAATTGCATTAACATAATGCAATCTTTTGCTGCTTGTCTCTTCTCGAAACTGGTATGCAAAAAAATATTAAAACTGGATATTTCACAACAGCCAATATGCTGATATATTTCTGGTAATCGTTGTGCGTGCTATAAGCGGCAAGGATAAAAGGGATTCATGTAGTAGCAGAGTAAGGAGGCATAGCGGCTGATGAGTGAAGAAAGATATGCATTAAACAAGCAGTTGGCACAGATGTTAAAAGGCGGCGTGATCATGGACGTGACCACACCCGAGCAGGCAAGGATTGCGGAGCAGGCGGGAGCGTGCGCGGTGATGGCGCTTGAGAGGATTCCGGCGGATATCAGGGCGGCAGGCGGCGTGTCCAGAATGAGCGATCCGAAGATGATCAAAGGCATTCAGGAGGCAGTGTCTATTCCGGTGATGGCAAAATGCAGGATTGGTCATTTCGTGGAAGCACAGATACTTGAAGCAATCGAGATTGATTATATTGATGAGAGCGAGGTGCTGTCCCCGGCGGACGATGTCTATCACATTGACAAGCGCAAGTTCAAAGTGCCTTTTGTATGCGGGGCAAAGGATTTAGGCGAAGCGCTGCGCAGGATTAATGAGGGCGCTTCCATGATACGGACGAAGGGCGAGCCGGGCACGGGAGATGTGGTGCAGGCGGTGCGCCATATGCGTAAGATGAACAGTGAGATTGCCAAGGTTACTGCGATGCGTGAGGATGAGTTGTTTGAGGAAGCAAAGCAGCTTGCGGTGCCTTATGAATTGGTAGAATATGTACATG
>VSOA01000035.1 GCA_009774585.1 Lachnospiraceae bacterium | reverse complement strand
GTAGAGGCTCTTTTCATACTTATAAGTGATAAATAAAGCAAATAAAGTATTGTAGCCAGATTGATTTAGTATATAATATAAAGTATAATTTAATATGTTTTGTAAGAAAACAAGAAAATGGAGGATAACAGTAATGATTACGCTATTCAATAGGAAATTGATACATTCATCTTTTGCAATGGAAAGTCAGGCTAAAATAAAAAACATATTAGATCATAACGGAATAAAGTATTACGAAAGAGTCATCAACAGAAGAAGCGCTTCACCATTTGGTAATGGGACCCGGGCAATAACCGGAAGCGTTGGGGAGAGTTCCGCGTACACATATGAGTATATGATTTATGTATATAAGAAGGACTATGATCTGGCGAATAAATATATTCATGATGATAAGGAGTGATGATGACCATAGTTTTGAATATTTTAGCGAGTGGCGGATATCAAGAGGTTGTCGTACTAATAGAATTAGTGCGGCAGCCTTTTTATGTGATAAGAAATTGCTTCGTCTTTTCGAGTTCGCAAAGCGAATCTCGCAAAGTTAATTTGCGAAGCAAATTTACTTTTTTGCATGTTACCCATCCTATTTTGTAAGGCACATACCCGTCAAAGCAGCTTACTGTTTCAAGTATTGTATGATGCGTATTTTCTGGTAGGATACGGTTATATGAGAATGATATATTGTTGTGATGTTGTGAGTCACGTAATGTCTGCTGCTTATGGCGGGCATTTGACTTGGATAAGAAGAGGGGGAAGTATTATGGAGCAATTAAAAGGAATCAAACGATTTGCGCTGCCGGTTATGATGTGGCTGATTTTTGAAACAATAGCCGTTACACTCTGGCTGACGAAGCAGAATCTGTTCTATCTGTTTAACTTTAGTTATATCGGAACATCGCTGGCGATAGGATTTTTCTTGTTTCAGTTTCAATACAAACATGCGCGCAGGGTTGCACAATTTCTGGTCGGAACTTACATGTTTGTTTATCTGGGACTGATTTGCAATGAAAACATGCAGATTGAAGGATTTTGGTACTATTTATTTACAGGGGTCTTTGAGGCGGCGACCATTCATTATGCGGTGGCGAAGATATTCGGGCCGCTTATTTTCGGACGGGGATGGTGTGGGTACGCATGCTGGACAGCGATGATTCTTGACCTGCTCCCATATAAAACGCCGCGGCAGCCTAGGAAAAAGTGGGGGTTTATAAGGTATATTACGTTTGCACTGTCGTTTGTTTTTGTCAGCGCCTTATTTCTTGCACAAGTAAATCATATGGAAAAGATTATGTTCTGGACATTTTTGATTGGCAATTTCGTATACTATGCAGTCGGCGTTATGCTGGCTTTTGCGCTTAAGGATAATCGTGCTTTCTGCAAATACATATGTCCGATTACCGTTTTCTTGAAACCGATGTCCTATTTTTCTCTGATGAGAGTCAAATGTGATAAGAGCAAATGTATCTCCTGTGGTAAGTGCAGGAAGGTTTGTCCGATGGACGTTGACATGACTGATAATTCAAGGAAACGGGAAAACGGTACGGAATGCATCTTATGCTTTGAATGTGTGAAGGCATGTCCGAAAAAGGCGTTATAAATGCAGAGTTGATTATTTTTATGCAGAATTATGGAGAGCGGCATGAACAGCATTGAAATCAATGAACTAACAAAAAAATACGGAGACTACACGGCGGTCGATCATATTTCTTTTCAGGTGGCAAGAGGGAGTCTGCTCGGATTCTTAGGGATTAACGGCGCCGGAAAGACGACGGTGATTAATATGTTAGCTACGCTGCTTAAGCCGGATGAGGGCAAGGCGGCGATATGCGGGTATGAACTCGGAAGAGACGACATGGAAATCCGTAAGAAAATAGGAATCGTGTACCAGCAAAACTGCTTGGATGAGTTGTTAAGCGTGCAGGAGAATCTGCTCTTCAGAGGCGTATTGCACGGGATATCAGGTAAGGAAGCGAAGAAACAGTGCGATAAGCTGACGGAAGTTTTGAAGTTAGGCGAGATTCTTAAGAAAAAGTATAAGACCTTATCGGGAGGACAGAAGAGACGATGCGAAATCGCAGCGGCACTGATGCATGCGCCGGAAATACTGTTCTTAGACGAACCGACGACAGGGCTTGATCCGGCGACCAGAATCGATGTGTGGAATATTGTGGAACGGTTGCAGAAAGAGGAGGGAATGACGGTATTTCTGACCACGCATTACATGGAGGAGGCGGCGAAGGCGGATGACATTATTATCATAGACCACGGAAAGATCATCACAGCCGGAACGCCGTTTGAGTTAAAGGAAAAGTACGCCAAGGACAAACTGAAACTCTATTATAAAGAGGAGCATGTCAGCATACCGATTGTTTCGACACTGGACGCATTGCCAATCCTTAAGGAGCACAAGGATGAAATCGAAGGTTTTGAAGTGATTCTTGGCAATATGGATGATGTTTTTGTAAACGCAGTGGGAAGAGAGTTAAACAGCGTGAACGATAGCGCGGAAACGGAGTAGAATATGGAACAGCTTATGATGCTTTCGGGAAGAAATGCAAAAATATACATTAGGGACAGAGGAGCGGTCTTTTTTTCCTTTTTATCGGCGCTCGTCGTAATCTGCCTGATGGTATTTTTCCTTGGAGATATGAACGTTGATGATATTACAAGAATTGTGGGAGCCTTTTCCGAAAAAGAGTACGAGCAAATAAAGGGGGAGGCAAAGCTTCTGGTGCTTGCATGGACGTTCGCGGGTATTCTATCCATCAATGCGGTGACTGTGAGTCTGGCAGTGTACTCGGGTATGATCAAGGACAGGGTAAACGGGAGACTGAACGCAATCTATACGGCTCCTGTCAGCCGGTTAAAGATTTCGCTGGGGTATATTGTCTCTGCATGGCTGGTTTCGGTCTTTATGTGTATTGTAACATTGGCGCTTACGGAATTCTACGGAGTGACGCAGGGAATGGAGGCATATACTTTGACAGTCCATATCAAGCTGGTGGCGATGATTATGTTAAATTCTTTCGTATACGCTGCGTTAATGTACCCGTTATCGATGATAGCAAAGACGGAAGGGGCATGGAGCGCTTTCGGAACGGTCATCGGTACGTTGGTGGGATTTCTGGGCGGCATCTATATTCCGATAGGCGCTTTGTCGGAAGGGATAGCGGGAGTGATGAAGTGTACGCCCATTATTTACGGAACTTCCATGTTCCGAACAGTTATGACGGAAACCGTTCTGGGAGAAATTTTTCAGGGTGTGCCGGAGGATATTGTGGATGAATATCGTAACGCAATGGGCATCCGGCTGACGGTGTCAGGCTACGCGCTAACGCTTCGGGATGAGTGGCTTATCTTGTTTGGTTGTGGTATGATTTTCTTTGTAATAGGAATGTGTATGTTAAAGTATGGAAAAAGAGCGGACAGATGAAAGTGTGAAAGAGCGCGAGAACGTCAGACGGGATTGCAGCAAAGAAGATCCGGGCAATGCGAGGGTATGGGATGAAAATAACAATTGAAACGCCGAAGCCGGGCAAGGAAGACGAGGTCATCATCAGGTGCGCCGAGGTAGACGATAAACTAATGCGCCTTATTTATGCCTTGCGGGAGGATGAGAGACTGACAGGATATCTTGAGGATAAGATTGTAAAGCTATCGCTTAAAGATATCTACTATTTTGAGGCGGTGGACAATAAGATTTTTGCCTATGCGTCGGAGGAAACTTATGAGATCCGCCGGAAATTATATGAACTGGAGCAGGATTTTGTGCATACGGATTTTCTGCGCATCTCGAAATCGGCGATTGTGAATACGTCCAAAATCGCTTATGTGAAGCCTATCTTTAACGGGCGGTTTGAGGCGAAGTTAAAGAACGGTGAGAAAATCATCATTTCGCGTCAATATGTAGCAGAGCTTAAGAAAAAGATAGGGATATAGGAGGCGGACACCATGAGAACATTCAGTAACTTTGTAAAATGGTTTCTCTATATTACGACAGGCATACTGGTGATATGCGGAATCAATTATAAGATGGCAGGTGCCACGATCGTCACTGTAGACATCTTTTGGATGATTTTGTTCTGCGGGTTTGTGACGACTTTGGCAACGATGTTGCTGCTTCCGAAGGAAGAGGACGGAAGGACAAAATCGTGTATCAAGTTTGCGCTGCACTATGTGGTGCTGTGTACGATCATGATTCCGCTTGGTGTCTGGTTCGGATGGATAGAGCTTCATCTGACAGGAATCGTGACGATGATGATTGATGTGGGAGGCGTCTATCTTTTATCACTCGGCGCGCATTATTTTATCGACTGTAAGCAGGCTGATGAGATTAATAGGATGTTGAAGGAGAGATACGGCGATTCTGAGCGATAAGCCGCAAGAATTTGTATTTTGATATGGTATGATAGACGTATTGAAGAGGTATATTATGAAACTGATTATCACGGATATAGAAGACCCTGCCTTTCTTGTAGAGGGAGAGCATAAGATTATCAAACCGCAACGGAATATCCACCATTGCATCGGGTGTTTCGGCTGTTGGATTAAGACGCCCGGAAGATGTGTGATTCATGACGGCTATGAAAATACAGGGATTGATATGAGCAGATGTAAAGAGCTGATTTTTGTCAGTCGCTGTTGCTACGGCAGCGTAAGCCCTTTTGTAAAAATGGTGCAGGATAGGGCCATTTCCTATATTCATCCGGATTTTGTGATTCGTAAAGGTGAGATGCATCATAAGCGCAGATATCAAAATGTAATCGAACTTTCCTTATATCTCTATGGCGCAAATATTACGGATGCGGAAAAAGAGACGGCAAGAAGCATTATAGAAGGCAATGCGGATAATTATGACGGTTTGGTGAAGGATGTGCGGTTTTACCAATCTATGAAAGAACTGGAGGGCTTGGTTTTATGAGAATTGCATTAATAAACGGAAGTCCAAAGGTGAAGGATAGTTCCAGTGGGATTCTTCTGGAAGATTTGCAAAATTTTCTTCAGGGAAGGTGCGAAGTGACAAAGATTGCAATGCATTCGCCGGATGTTTCGGAAGAAACGATCAAAGAGTTGTGCAGTGCCGATGCGTGGGTGTTCGCTTATCCGCTCTATGTAGATTGTGTGCCGGCACATTTGCTGTCTTGTCTTGTACAATTAGAAGACAGACGTTGTATGAGAGACATCTCTATTTACGGCATTGTTAATTGCGGATTCTACGAAGGAATTCAGGCTGAGCCTGCGCTGAATGTATTGCAGAACTGGTGTACAAAAGCCGGATTATGCTGGGGCGGAGGGCTTGGTGTCGGAGGCGGAGGCGGAATTGCCATGATGTCCGGACCGAGACCGGATAAAGGGCCAAAGGCACCAATCAATAAGGAACTGGAAATGATCGCAGATGAAATACTTCGTTGCAGGACACGGGAAAATCATTTTGTTTCGGTAGCTTTTCCGAGATTTCTATACCGACTGGCAGCGCAAATGGGGTGGCGTCAGCTAATCAGGACAAATGGCGGAAAAGCGAAGGATTTAGGATGGCCGGGCGGTCAGCAAGATGCCGGCGTAGAACGATGCGGTAAAGTATCCGCGCGCTGACGCAGAGCATCAACGACGTGAACGTATATCACTGTAATTCCTGCGGCGCGAGTCTGTCACTGTTAAACGGCGGGAGGTGTGAATACTGCGGGCAAGGGCTGGATTTAAAGGAGTATGACTGGGTAATTGAAGGATATCAATATGGATAAAAATATCTATATGGAACCGCGCATACGGATATATGCCATACGGTTTTGAAACATGGGATTAGGGAATTGCAGATGTTGTGCAATTCCTTATTTTTTATAGATAAATTGTGATATTTTACCATTAATATGTAATTATATGCAATGACATGGGATGGACTATGCGATATAATCTCATTTGTGAGGAGAAGATGAGTAGGATTTATTCATTCTTTGCAGGATAACATAAGGAGAATTCTCATATGGAAGGAAAATTGTCTGTTGAAAAAGGAAAAGACGGATTTATTTTCATCGTATTTACTGTAAAACAAAGAGAAGATGTAAATGGATTGACGTTAGATATGATTGGAATGGGATTAGATGTGTTGTATGAGCCAAAGAGAGTGTTTGAAAGATATGAAAGTTGTGTTCTATGTAATGAAAAAATAGGTATTAAAATGATTACTTACCAAGAATAAAAAGAAGGAGAGGAAACAAAGATGGATTTTTTGAAATGTAGTCCGAAATGGACACGCCAGCCCAATCAGGTGGAGATTGGTGAGAATGAAGTTGTTATGATCACGGAAAAAGGAACTGACTTGTGGGCACGGACTTATTATGGATTCCAAAATGACAATGCTCCGGTTTTGCAAATTGGAACAAGTGATAAGTATTTTTCTTTTATTGTAAAAACGGAGTTTGAAAGTTCCTGCCGCTTTGACCAGTGCGGAGTAGTTATGTATCTGAATAGCGACAATTGGTTTAAAGCATCTATCGAATATGAGGATGAAAAGATACAGCGGCTTGGAAGTGTTGTAACGAATCATGGATATTCTGATTGGGCTACGACAGACATATCTTCGGACATTAAAAGTATGTGGTATCGTTTTTCACGCAGAGGCAGCGACTTTTGCATTGAATGCAGTCAGGATGGCGTCAGTTTTAAGCAGATGAGAATTTTTCATATGTGGGAGGGTGCGGAAGAGATTACATACGGGATTTATGCCTGCAGCCCGACGGAAGGTTCGTATAAAGCAACTTTTTCCAATCTGCAGATTACGGAATGCCAATGGGAAGCAGACGCTGATTGGAAAAAATCTGAATAGGAGAAAAGCAGCAGTTTATTTCGATATATAATAAGCCGGACGGTTGTGAATCAGCCGTCCGGTTTATCATTATTCCTTTCATCAAGATGGCAAAAGACAAGATTAGACAAGATTAGCGACAAAAAAATGTTGACATATACATTCGGCAAGCGTAGAATATAAAATAACATATTCGGCAAATGCAGAATGAAAAATGTGCATTGATAATACATATTGGGAACGGAGGCAATGATGAAACGATTACCTGATTCGGAACTGGAAATCATGATGATTATATGGGATTTGGACAAACCCGTGACAAGATTTGAGATAGAGGAGCGTATGGACGCAGAGAGGAAGCTTTCGCCCACAACAATACTATCTTTTCTGTCAAGACTGCAGGAGAAAGGATTTCTTGAGGTGCAAAAATCGGGAAAAAATAATGTCTATCTTGCGCTGGTTGACAAGGAGAGTTATTTGCAGGCGGAGAGCAGAAGTATCTTGAAGCGTATTTACCAGAACTCTGCTAAGAATTTTATAGCTGCGCTCTATGACGGCAATAGTCTTTCTGAGGAGGAACTGAAGGAATTGGAGGAGTATATCAGCGAGAAGTGCAGGAAGAAATGAAACAGATGATATCGGATAAGGGTGTGTCGGTGGAATAGTGTGAAAAATCCATATGCGGAAGATTTTTCACACGCAAATTTGTGCTTGAGCCCAAATTTGCAGGCTGAGCAAGAATGGGGATTAACATGATCAGTAAATGGAGAGTTGTATGAGAAAACAAGGGATTGGTAAGATATTCGGGATTGCGCTTGCAATGGTATTGCTTGTGGGCTGTGGCGGGCATGAGAGTAAGGAAAGAACGGCTGACGCCGAAGACATAGCGCAGGAACAGGACAGACTGATTGAGAGTAGAATTATACAGGAGCAGTCTTTTCCGGTAGAATTAAACGGCTGGGGAGAAGTTACATTTGTGTCTTATAAGCCGGACGATTCCCAAGGGGCAAATGCTTGGGAAGATGTGTCTTTCTATCTGCTGAGAGACGGCGTAATTCTATATCAGTTTCCGTATATCGGTTCGGGGAAGGACAGTGATTACGGTGTATATTACGATCTGTCGTTTGTCATGTTCATGGATACGAATGAAGATGGAAGAAAGGACGTCGTCGTCGGGGTGCAGTACATGACGGGAGCAGGACCGCAGGGGGCGATTCCACACACCGTTGTGAGAATTTATGAGGACTGCGGAGATTATTTTACATATAATGAAGGGCTGAGCGAGAAAATATACGATTATCTTCCGTGGGAGAGCTATGTGATAGCCGAGGATGTAAAGAGGCTGCTTAAACTGGTGGGCAGAAACGAGCCTTTGACGGATTACGAAAGCTATTCTGGCAAATGGGCGGTGGGCACCGGAGCTATTTCCGCGTATGAGAATCCGGAGCCGGTAAGCAGAAACGAATTGACGTGTGCAATTAATAACGGCAGTGAGTTTACCGGCAATTTGTTTACTGAGCAAGGGGGCACGGAACGTTTTGCATCCATAGAGGGGATAACGGGAACGATAGAGAACGGAGAACTGTTCTATCAATTCGCAGATGACGGCTGGGGCGGGACGGGAACGCTCCATATTGTATTTCTACCAAACCAGATTACGGTGGAAGTATTAGAGTATAAGATGGCGGAGGAAAACGTAATCGGTTACGGAATATCGGGCGACTATGAGATGATACGGGCATATGAGTAGCGCAAACGACGTGGAAGGCGTCGATATCGGATGGGAGATGTGGTAAGATGGGCGGAATCTTTCTTGATATGTTGGAGATTAATATTGTGGCGGCTGCGGCGATTATGCTGCTATGCATTTTTGCGGACAAGCTGCGTGGACGCTATGGCGCAGGATGGATGAAGCTGGCTTGGATGCTGCTAATGGTGAGGCTTTTGATTCCCTACAATTTCTCGTTGCCGGTTATGGAAATCAGGCTGCTTAATTATGCCGGATTTGAGCAGGAAGGAGCGGCTTCTGATTTAACACTGGGGACCGTTCGATCAGAAACGGAAAGTCCGGAGCACAGTCAGATACCGTATAAAGATGTGCAGACAGCAGATGGCATAGCAGATGCGGGTGCGGTAAATGATGGAACAGGTAATTTGACGAATCATCAGCCCGTAAGCGCGGGGAGCGGTATGATAACGGCTGAAAAAGGAAATGACGATGCCAACGTGCAGACAGAGGAGACACAGAACCGGAATCAGACAACAAATACCGATGAAGAAGTTCAGGAAAATCCGTTGGTCACAATCTGGATGGTGGGAGCAGGTATTGGTTTCCTTTATTTAGCGGGCAGTTATCTGTTTGTTGCCACCGGATATGGGAAAAGTCTGCGCCCGGTGGCGGATGTGCAGTTGATTAGAAGAATCTGTATACTGCAAAAGAGGACAATCGGGCATGCGCGATTGATGGCGTACCAGAGCGCGGCGGTTACAAGTCCGTGTCTGATGGGACTCATCCGTCCGAAGCTGGTTCTTCCCGCAGACCAGAGTAAATGGAAGAGGGCGGAGCTGGAACTGATCATGGAGCATGAGATGTATCACTACCGTAAGAAAGACCTTTGGCTTAAGATGATGATGGCGGCAGTTTGCTGCGTCCATTGGTTTAATCCTTTCGTATGGTTGATGAAAAAGCAGTTTTTCTATGACATGGAACTTGCATGTGACGGCAGTGTCCTTTCGGGCAGGAGCAAGGAAGAACGGGAGAAATATGCTAAAGTTATGCTTGTTTTTGCAGGCAGTGGGAAGGGAGCTTCCGCGTTTTCCACAAGTTTCGGCGGCAGTCGGAAGCAGATGAGGGCAAGAATTGACTATATGCTGGATACAAGCAGAAAGAAGAGAGGAAGACTGAGTATTATTCTTGCCGCTATGCTGGTTCTGATGACTGGCATTGTTGTTTCCTGCGGGTATAAGCAGGAGAATGACAACGGGAATCTGTATACCGATGGCGATGGTACAAACGATGAGAGCATGACAGAAGATGGTAGAGCGACAGAAGATGACAGGGCGACAGAAGATGGCAGAGTGACAGGCAGTGATGCGGCGGAAAACCCGGCGGGACAGAACGGGTTTGACTATAACCATGTTTATAATGATGTACTCAGATGTTATGAGGGAGATTTATATCTGTCGAAAAAGGACGGTATTTATTATGTAGAAGGCGGTCAGGGAGAAGAACAGCTTCTCTATGCCAATACGTGCGAAAGACCGAGGGGAATGGAGATAGACGGCAAGAACCTCTATTTCAGCGGCAGCGCGCCGGCAGAAAGAAACAGCGTGGCGACAGTTTACCGGATGGACTTAGATACGCATGAAGTAGTGGATGCGCTGGCAGGATTTGAGTTGGAACTGCCGGATTATCTGATTACGAATGTGTCTGTCTATGAAGGGAACCTGTATGTGGCGCTTGGCACGGCGTCCGTACGAACCGGTTTTGCACTGGATGAAAAAGGTGACGCGGTAAGCCGATTGGATGACGAGGCACCGGATTTTCTCTATAGAGAATACAACGATTATATGAAAGGAGAAATCTCACAGTTCAATTCCGAGTACGATTCGGAAGAATATTGGAAGCTTACAGAGGAAAAGCATCAGATGTATCAGGCGGTAATGGACGTGGCTTCCTGCAAGAAGCTGTTAGACGGCAGGCAGGTTGTAAGTCAGTACAAAGACGAGTCGGTAATCAGCATCTATCTGGAAAATGAAGACGGAACATACGAATATTTGTGTGATACGCCGGGCGTTCCTATGCTGGTCACGGAATCGGGGATTTATTATAAAGATCTTTCGATGGAAATATGGTACATAGATTTTGAGACAAAACAAAAGGATGTATTTTACAGAAGAAGCGATAGAGACGACAGAGAATGGTCTGATCTGTCGATGGTCACATATGACGCCGATTATGTTTACATGATACAGCATAAACATATAGGTGACTATTATCACAACGACGGTGTAAGTATAGATAAAGGAACGGTGGAAGAGTATTATCTGGTACGCGTTTCCAGAGCGGACGGAGAGGGACAGAAAGTATACCGGTTCCCGGAAGATGTGAGTATGTATGGCGATGGCGGATGGTACGGGCACTGCGGCGTGTACAACGGGCGGATGTATTTTGACAATCGGGAGTCCTTCAGCCTCGATCCGGATGCAAACGGTATGCAGGCGGTCAACAGTGGTGTGCCATGCGAGGACGCGGTGGCAATAAAAGAGACGATACGGGCTTTTGCCACGGCATATTTTACAAATGACGAAGAGACGCTGCGCGGGCTTTTGGCGGACGACTTTGAAGAAACCATAGAATTGTACAACTATCCGGAGCAGGCCGACAAGATAAAGGAAACCTATGCCGGCGGCAGTGGAATGCCCACTACCAATATCGACATAGGAGTCAGGTTAGAGGTGTTTTATGAGTTTACCGGTTTGGCGGAAATCGAAGATAACACGGTGGCATACTTGAGTATGTCGATGATCAAAACGCAAGATGGATTCAAGGTTCAGTGGTATGGCATCCAGCTATAACCTCCAATATTTTCTTCGCAGAACCTTCTGCTCCGGCACAATTGCGAAAACCGTCTGAAATAGCGGACGCATTTTGGCGGTAGGAGTCGTTTTGTAAGATTTTATCCACGGCGGAGCGGATTTGTGCAGGGGAAGGTACGGGTTTGCGGTCTGCGGACGAAAAATATCCGGTATGATTCGAACCTGTGCCGGATTCAAGAAAGATGCCGGCGTCAAGTTCGGCGACTCTGTTTGCCACGCCGTCCTGCTCGGTGGTCTGCGGGTACATGATCAGCGGGACACAATAGTAAAGGCTTTCGTTGACGCTGTTCATGCCGCAGTGAGAGAGAAAAACATCCAGTTGTCGGGAAAAGTTTCGGCGCACGGCTGGAACTGAGGCGAGGTATAGACGATGGTATTCGTCTGAGGATCGCTCTGCATTAAATCCAGCATGCTCCGGAACGGGTATCCGTTAGACTGCAGACGCTTGATATCTTTGTTTATCTTCGGCATGGAAAAGACCATGCGGGGCAATTCGCCGAAGCCTTGTTTCATTATTTTGGCAGAGTACTTGTTAAAGGCAAAAGTGGTAGTGGAGGAAACGAACGGAATATTCAATTTCAAGGCCGCGGCTTTGCCCCAGATGGCCATGGAATCTGCCACAATACAGTCCGGACGATATTTGGTCATATCTTCACAGACCGTATGGTCTAAAGCCAGCGTGGTTTCGACCAGTATATGTGTGGAAAAAGCTATATCTTTGCCGATTTTCTCAGCATCCTTGGGCGTCAGCCCAAGTTCTGCATCATAGGCATCGCAGGAGATAAACTCAGCGCCCGCCTCTTTAATATTCTCCCGAAAAGATTCATAAGAATAGTAGCGCACCTGATGGTCGCGTGCGGTTAATTCCCGTACGACTCCTAATGTGGGATTGGTGTGTCCGTGTGCCGGAATGCAGAAAAAAACAATTTTACTCATAAGTAATCCCTCCCGTTATATGTGCAGTCATGACAGTTCCCCAAAAATCATGGAAATATATTTATCCATCATTGACTTTGGCGGAATTGCAATGCCTCTGTCGATATCTCCGAGCACCAGAATCGTATCTCCGGGATGGATATCAAACATGTCACGCGCTTCTTTCGGAATGACAAACTGACCCTTTTCGCCGATTTTAACGGTCCATGCGTTTTTGCCTAAAATAAAGTATAGAAATTCGAAGAGGAAAATAGAAGATATGCAATTTTTATGATATAATGGATGGAAATTTAATGTAATATTCAAATTATGATAATAAATAGAGAGCGTTTCAAAGAACGGAAATAAAAACTGATGAGAGAAATAATGAATAGAAGAGTTCTTTTTATAGGTGGTTCTCCTTGCAGTGGAAAGAGTACAATTGCTGAACAAATTTCAGAGAAATATGGTGCATATTATTACAAAGTTGATGATTTTGTAGATGAATTTATTGATATGGCTGCCAAAAAGGGATATTTGGCATGTAAAAATAGTGTAAACAGGACACCGGATGAAATTTGGATGCGGGAACCGTTGATACAATGTGAAGACGAATTTCGAATCTATGATGAAATATCAGAATTTGTGTTTGGATATCTGGAGAAGATTGATGCTGGTTTTATTGTAACCGAAGGGGCTGCATATACACCGAATGTAATGGGAAAATGCGGAAAAAAGGAGTACATTTCGATTATTCCAACACCGGATTTTCAGATATCACATTATAAAGAGCGTGAATGGGTTACATATATCTTGGAAGGATGTTCGGATAAACAGCAGGCTTTTCAGAATTGGATGAAACGTGATATTCTGTTTGCCAAACAAGTAAAAGCAGAATGTGAAGAGAATAGAGTCACGTGTATCGTGAATGATGGATTGAAAACGCAGGCGGAGATGTTCCGTATTGTAAGGGATTTGTTTCACTTGAAACAGCTTGGATGAACAGCATTGGGCGATTAATTTGTTGTTTTGGCAAAGGCTTGCCACGAGAGGAAATTACGAAAATGAAAACTGACATCAAGGATATGACATCTGGCAGCCCGGCGCGTTTACTGCTGGCATTTTCTATGCCGCTGATGCTGGGAAATCTGTTTCAACAATTATATACGTTTGTGGATGCGGTTATTGTCGGACGCTGTGTGAGCGCCAATGCGCTGGCGGCGCTTGGGGCAACGGAATGGCTGACGTTTATTATGTTCGGCGTGATTCAGGGAATTACGCAAGGCTGTTCGGTGGTGATTGCCGCTTATTTCGGTCAGAAGAAGACGGATTCTCTGCAGAGGGCAATCTATAGCGGCTGTCTGATTGCGGTTGTGGGAGCCGTAGTCTTTACCGTTATAGGACAGACGGTGATTGAGCCGATGCTTAAGCTTTTGCGTACGCCGACGGAAGTGTTTGCACTGACGCGGACATATCTGCGTATTTTGTATGCGGGGGTGCCGGTTACGTTCTTATACAACATTGCAGCCGCCATACTGCGCGCGCTTGGGAACAGCAGAAAACCGCTTTATGCCATGGTGATTGCCTCTGTCGGAAATATTGTGTTTGATTTGCTCTTTGTGATGGGATGTAAGATGGGAATTGCGGGAGCCGCATACGGTACGGTGGCGGCGCAGATATTAGCGTCGGCTTATTGTGTGGCGGCGCTGGTAAATCTGCGGATTGTGGAAGGTGGAGCAGTTAGGGAGCGGACAAATGGTTATGATATAAAAACGTTTGGCGTGCTCAGGGAACAGTCCACAACAAATAAGATTAGTAAAATATGCCGCATGATAGACAAACAGATTCTATGCGAGCAGATTAAGATGGGCATTCCGATGGGTGTACAGAATATGATCACTGCTGTCGGCGGATTGGTTGTGCAGGCTACGGTCAACGGTTTCGGCGTTTTGTTCCTGACAGGATACGCGGCGGCTAATAAGCTGTATGTGTTATTGGAGACTGCGGCAACTTCATACGGTCATGGTGCACTCACTTACACGGCACAGAATAAAGGCGCAAGCTGCGACGGGAGAGTGCGGGAAGGATTGCACGCGGCATTATGTATCGGTATTGTCACGGCGTTTATTATGTCCGGAATCATGGTTTTTGCCGGAAAACAGATATTGGGGATTTTTATCAGTGGGACGGAAGCCGGGTCTGAAGAGATGATTCGGATTGGATGCCGGTACCTGCGCGTGTTGGCGCTTGGCTTTCCGCTTTTGTATTGTCTCTATGTGCTCAGGTCTTGTATTCAGGGTATGGGGGATGCTGTAAGTCCCATGCTGTCCAGTCTGATGCAGGTATTTATGAGGGTGGCATGCGCCCTGCTGCTGACGCGGCTCATAGGACAGGAAGGTGTTTTCTGGGGCGAGGTGTTCGCATGGACCTTGGCAGATATTTTTCTGGGAATCATCTGTGTGAGGCGCTTAGAGAAAGGCTAGAGATTTCTTTGCTATAATAGGCGCAGACTCCGTATAAAGAGTTGAATAATGGCAAAGAGAGGAAAACACAATGAAAAAAGGAACTTTGATAACAGCCATGGTATTAGTATTTGTAATGCTGGCGGCAGGATGTGGAAGCGGGCAGGAGGCGGACAGCGCAAATATCGTTATGTCTACAGAAAATGAGCAGAATGACGATAAGCAGGAAAATGTGGAAGGAATGAGCGGAGACAGGCAGGAAGAGAAGATTGAAAATGAAGGCGTGGACGGACAGGGGGAAGAATTGCAGGCAGATGTGACAGGAGAACATTCCATTTTTATCGGAGGTAAAGTAAGGAGTATTGCCCAAGATTCCTTTGTGCTCAGCCGGACACTGATAGATGATGACGGTATGATAATCGCGATGCCGGAAGCGGGCAGCCCGGAGGAAGAACTGGTGACAATCCGTTGTACAGATTCGACGGTGTATGAGCGATGGACGATCCAAGGTGGCGGCGCAGGTATTGATAAGACGGAAGCCGATTTTACGGAACTCGAAGAAGGGAGCGGTTTGGAAGCGCAGGGGAACTTTAAAGGAGAAGAATTTATCGCCGAGAAAGTGATCATTGAAATTTATGAGTAGAAAGCATATATTTGAGGGAAGGGGTGAGAAAACGATGAAATTAATGAGTGCATTAGCTCCATGCAAAGTCTGATTGAGCAGTGACTGCATGGAGTAGGATAACTGCTCTTAGACTTTGCATATTTCAAAGACGATCAAATTTGAACATAAGGAGCAAAGTCTATGAAAAATATAATAAAAAACAACAAAGAGTTCTTCCATGCGTTGGGGGAGATGAAACAGTATCTGCTGCTTTGGAGCACACAGTCCTTTTCAGGGTTGGGGAGCGCAATGACAAGCTATGCGCTTGTCATCTGGTCTTATACGCAGAAAGGTTCCGCGCTTATGACGGCGCTGTTAATGGTGAGTTCCTATGCGCCCTACGTGCTGCTCAGTATATTTGCAGGCGCTTTGAGTGACAAGTGGAATAAGAAGGCGACAATGTTAGTGTGCGATACGCTGGCGGCGCTTAGTACGGTAGCTATGCTGATTTTACTGCAAAACGATGCATTGCGGATTTGGCATTTATATTTGATCAACGGAATCAACGGTGTTATGAATACAGTGCAGCAGCCGGCGTCCGAGGTGGCAACCACGAGAGTGCTGCCAAAGAAGTATTATCAGCGCGTAGGGGGACTGCGCTATTTTGCCAGTTCGCTCAATTCCATTATGACGCCGATTATTGCGACGGCAGCTTTGGGAATTGCCGGAATGCATGCAATCGTGGCTTTTGACTTGTTTACTTTTGGCGTGGCGTTTATGACGCTGGCATTCGGTATAAGGATTCCGGAGAGTGAAGAAACGGGAGAAAAAGCGGAAAAACTGTTGAACTCAGCGAAGAAGGGGCTTGTTTATCTTCGTGAGGAGCGGGGAATCTTCGGACTGATCATGTTTCTGGCGGCGATCAATCTGGTGGCGTCTATTTATGACGCGGCTTTTCCGGCGATGATGTTGTCGAGAAACGGCGGCAGTGAGAGAACGCTGGGGCTGGTGAATGCAGTGATTGGCGTGACCACTTTTGCCGGAAGCATTCTGGCTTCGTTTGTTAAGAAACCGAAGAGCAGGGTGCGTGTCATCTGCAACTGCCTGTTATTTTCCATGAGTACGGAGAACTTCTTGCTTGCTTTCGGAAGGACGCCGCTGATTTGGTGTATCGGCGGATTCTTGGGATGGATTGCGATCCCGCTCATGAGTACGAATTTGGACGCCATAATGCGTCTGCATGTGCCCGAACAAATGCAGGGGCGGGTATATTCCGTGAGAAATTCGCTGCAGTTTTTTACGATACCCATCGGGTATTTCCTCGGCGGTTTACTGGTGGACCAAGTGTTTGAGCCGATTATGGCGGCGCAGCGTGAGGGCAGTATACTGACGAAGATGTTTGGCAGCGGCAAAGGCAGCGGGGCCGCATTTCTATTTTTTGTGATTGCATTTGCGGGAATATGGGTTTGCCTGCATTTCAGGCGGAACGAGGATATCTGGGCGTTAGAGAAACAGGCGCAATAGGTAATCACGCCTCTGTTTCGCTTTCTAATGAACATCGCTCATCATTCCTGTTCCGAACAGGTCTAATGTATTGACGTAAGCTGCCGCCGCCATGGAAGCTGCAATGCCTTCCGGGTCTGGTCTTGCCGTATCATTTGCGGCAGCCGTCGTACCGGATGTAAGGAAGCTGTGCTGTCTTTGACGGCTTAAGTACTGCTGTCTTGCATATTCTTCTTTGGCGGCAGCTTTCCCGGCGGCGTCTTTTTTCATGGCGCGCTCGACCTGCTCATGCAGTAGTTTTTTTATTCTTTTATGTCTTTTAATCCACCAGTCTTCTTCCTCGTCGTCATCATCGTCTTGATCCACGTTTCCTTTTAATGCGGCTTTACTGAATCCTTCACCGTGGTGCTCTTCGATAGAAGCGCCGAAATGTTCCGTGATCATGCTTCCGGCATCGTTGCCCCATCCGAAGAAAGGATTGTGTACCGAGCGGTCTTCTACAAAATATCCGAGAATCCATGACTCATAATCGGGGTCCTTACGCATCTGTTCCCATCCCTCTTCGGAGATGGTGATGATGCTGGTGTCGTTGACTCTGGTGGAGTCATAAGGAATTGTCTCAAGCAGACCATAGAAATATGCCTGATATTCTTCCATTGTCATATCTTTTGTGGAAAGGCCGCTGACGCCGTTTCGTTCTTTCACGGCCCGCCCCGCTTTTACTTGTTGGTCTACATGTCTCGCGCAGTCGGGCCGCCGCCTTTTGAAGGTGTCAACGACGCTTTCCTCTAAAGCATCTTTAAAACTATCTGAAGACTCCGGTTTCTTCGTAGAACTTATTTTGGGGGTATTGTATATAGTCGTGGGCTGATTCAGCCCCATAATGTTTGCCAGATTCATAATATGTCTCCTTGTTTGCGGTATATCACTTACTTGTTTCTTTCTTCGTCATAAATAACAGCGTTATGAAGAGGATAGTAATAAAATGGGAAATCTGTGTTACAAATTGTATACGAAACGGGGAGCAAAGTGTTATAATTGCAATATTGCAGATACAGATCAGGAAAACGATAAGGAGACTTATGACGATGAACACCGCAACGGAATTGAGAAGTAAATTAAAGAATATCGACCATAAAGGATATCCCGCATATAAGGAATTAAGAGGACAATACAACTTTGGAGACTATGTGCTTTCCATCGATCATGTGCAGGGCGACCCTTTTGCTTCGCCTTCCAGACTTTCCGTACATGTGCAGAAAGGGAAAGCCGGTTTTCCCGCAGAGTATTATGACACGGCGGCAAAAAGGATAACCTTGCAGGACCATTTGACAAGGTTATTCGGCAGATGGATATCCGGCGGCAGTTTTCAGGCAAAGGGTTCCGGCAAGAGTGGGCTGCTGACGGTTTCGCGCTGTGGCCAGCAAGTGCTGGAGCGCACGGCGATGCGTATTGCCGGCGGAGACGTGACGCTGCGGTTTGAGGCCGGATTTCCGGCGAACGGGCGGACGATCAATGCAAGAGAACTGGAGAAGATGCTCTTTGAGATTCTTCCGGACTGTGTACGAAAGAGTCTGTATTACGCCAATATAGACAAAGATAAATTACAAAAAGCCATCTGGCTGTGCGAAGATCAGCAGTATATCAGAGAATGTCTCTGTGAGAAAGAATTGTGTGCCTTCGTTGCCAATGGTTCTATACTTCCAAGAGAGAGTGGAGTATCTGAAAAACCTATGAAGAGCGCCGTAACTTTCCTGTCACCGGAGAGTTTGAAGACGACGTTAAACCTTCCCCATAGGGGAGAGATTAGCGGCATGGGTATTCCCAAGGGGATTACATTGTTCGTGGGCGGCGGTTATCACGGTAAGTCCACGATTTTGCAGGCATTACAGAACGGTGTGTACAATCATATTACGGGGGACGGCAGGGAACTTGTCATTACGGATGCGACCGCTTTTAAACTGCGCGCCGAAGACGGACGGAGTATTACCGGAGTGGATATTTCCCCTTTTATCAAGAATCTTCCGAACAGAAAAGATACGGTACGCTTTTCCACGGAAGACGCAAGCGGTAGTACTTCGCAGGCGGCTAACCTGATGGAAGCATTGGAGAGTGGCAGTGAATTGATTTTGATAGACGAAGATACTTCGGCGACGAATTTCATGGTGCGCGACCGACTGATGGCGCAGGTGATTACGCCCGGTGAGGAGCCGATTACGCCTTTTATCAGCAGAGTGAGGGGAATGTATGAAGACTTAGGGGTATCATCCGTGATAGTGGCGGGAAGTTCCGGTGCATTCTTTGGCATGGCGGATACAATTATCCAGATGAAGGAGTATGTCCCCATCGACATTACCGATAAGGCGAAGAGAGCGGCGCAGGAATATGACAATGCGGCAAAAGCCGATGCGGAGAACGCCGCACATTTTCCCGATTTTAACAGGAAACGATGTCCGCTGCCGGATATGACGCTTCGCAAAGAAGAGCGGATTAAGATTAAGACGATGGGTACAAGTGAGTTGTTGCTTTCAAAGGAGAGCGTCGAACTGCGTTACCTTGAGCAGCTTAAGGATCAGGAGCAGGCGGCAGCGCTTGCTTATCTGTTAAAATATGCGCAGCTTAAGATGATGGACGGCAAGAAGGAAATCAGGCAGATTGTGGATATGTTGAATGAGCAGCTTGACAGTAAGGGACTGGAGAGCCTTTTTGAGCACGGCGATGTGTCTTCGCAGCTTGCCAGACCGAGAAAGCAGGAGATTGCCGCATGTATCAATCGTTACAGGAGACTTCGGATAAAGGAAAAAAATATGTAGTTTTTAACCTGACTAAAAATGTGGGTGACAACTAGAAC
>VSOA01000350.1 GCA_009774585.1 Lachnospiraceae bacterium | reverse complement strand
TTTTGCAAAGCTACCCTATGATAGCTTGTTTAAGTGTGCCATTTATCGGCTGTCCTCTACTTTCTTTCACACTAATATCCTCCTTTTTGTTTTCATTCTTTGTTCAACACTTCTATGTCCTCAGCTGATAATTTGATTATAGAGTTATCCCTGTTTTGTTATAATGTCTCAATTTTTATAAAGGTATCATTTTTTTACTATGCATATTGCTATGGCGTGAATGCCTTGTAACAGATTGTACGAATGGAGTGCGGCTCCAGTAACATTTCCGCTCCGTGCCCATCTTCTCTGACTGTCACCGGCACTTTCCTATCCGTTTTATTCAGCAGAACAAGCACCCGTTCCCCGTTTGGATTTAGAAAAGCCGTCACTTCCACTGCGTCACAGTAACGCGTTGTGCCGATTCTTACCGCACCCGGTTCAATACAACGGCTGAAGTGCCCAATATAATAATAAGAGAGTCGTTTCTCATAAGCATCTTGTGCCGTATTACACATAATCGGCGCGGCACAGAAATTACCCACATGATTTGGTCCGCCTTCCGAATCCAAAAGCAGGTTCCAATCAAAAGATGCACTGATGCCTGCATTCAGATTTCCCAGAATATCATGCGCGTACATTTCGGCTTTCTCAACCTCTCCCGAATCGGCGAACCGTGAATACTCCACACACCCTTCCGTGAAAAACACCTCTTTGTCCGGATATTTATTTCGAATCAGTTCAATTGCATCAAAATGATCGCCTGTATACCAGTGAACCGCCGCGCCTTTGACATATTTCCGGGTTTTCTCATCCGCCACCGTCTCCTTGAAACGTTTGTATGCCTCTTCCTTATTATGATCCCATACAAAAATACCGATATCGGAAAGTCCCGCCTTCTCCAACGCCGGTCCCAAGTATTCCCGTACGAAAAGCGCTTCTTCCTCCGATGTATAAATGCACGAATCCCAAGTCTGTACCGCCATCGGTTCATTCTGTACCGTCAAATACCGAATCGGTATTCCCGCCTCGCGGTACACCTTGATGAACTTCACGAAATACTCTGCCCAAAGCGCATAATATTCCTTCTTAAGTTTTCCGCCATGATTCATCTCTCCGTTTGTTTTCATGAACGCCGGCGGCGACCACGGAGAAACAAGAAATTCCATATCCCCGTCATATTCTTTCTGTGCGTCCCGAAGCATCGGGATAATCTGCTCCTCATCATGTGCAATCGAAAAGGTCTTCAATTCCTCATCGCCTTCTTCTACATACGCGTAATTGCCTAATGCAAAATCACAGCTATTCATGTGGATTCTTCCGAGATTGTACCGCAGACCTTCCTGTCCGAAATATGCCTTGATAAGCTCCTGCCTCTTTTCTTTGCTCATTCCCGCATAGTTATGCGCCGCGCTTTCCGTAAATGCTCCGCCGAATCCCCGTATCGTCTGATGGGTCACGTCAGGATATACATTGACCACATGCATACAGTCCTGTACATCCTTCGCCTCATATACCGTCTCCTCCCAGAACTTCCCGGCATGATAATCCGTTACAATTTCCCTGATTTTCTCCATTTATAGTTAACCTCTTACCTTTCTTAATCTGTTCACCTACTCCTATCCAAGCACAATCTCAATCCGCTCTACTCGTCTTGACCGCACATCCTCCGCCAGCCTCCCGCTGACACACCCTGCCGCCACATCAATTTGATTTTTATTTTTGTAAATAAAACACATATTTTTAATCCTATACTGTCCCGGAATGTAATCCCTCCGCTCTTCCGAATGGTACTCCACCGAAATCTCACCCAACAGTGTAGTCTCAATCACTCTGTCCTCCGGAATAAGATATTCCGGAATCGCCGGCTGCGGCGCAAATACAAGTTCATCATTTTGCAGTGTAAACACATGCCGCCCGAACATCATCAACTTCCACATACTGATAAATTCAATGGTAGAACCGGAAAGTCTCGCTACAAACCCTTTACCGTGAATCTTCTCGTTCGGATTCTTGCTGCTCGCAATAAAAGAAGAATTCTCATAAATGCTTCTGCCGTAGATTTCCGGGTCAAGAAACGGAACTGCCGCCTTGTGAAAATCATCAAAAAACTCCTTGTACATACCGCTTCTTAACAGCTCCAGCAAATACTTGTATTCCATATGCAGCCAGATAGATTCATTTTCCAGCCATCCCGGTGTAAACGCCCGTGCCCTGCCAAGCTCATAAGATGCACTTTCCAAAGACGCGTTCACCTTATACATAGACAGTTTTTCATCATATAAATCACTGTTTTTTACTCGTTCGTACAAATCCCTCTTTTGATCCTCAGGCATATCCAGCTTCAGATAACGGACCGGACCTTCCAGAAATGCCGGAACAGGCTTTACCTCAAACCGTAGCGGTTCAATGTCTTCCCCTCTCTTTTCATATTCCGGCACTTCATATGCAAAGTATGTAGGGCAGATTCCCTCGCCTAAAGCGCAAGCCTTCTCTATACCATGCTGCACAACCGTCTCCCATTCTTTGAAAGCCGCCGCTAATTCCTCGCTTCGATAGCTCTTCTTTTTACCTGATATTCCTGCAAACGTCTTGTCTCTGTAAAGTTCCTTCACATCATTAATGCGATTCCAGAAAGAAAGTACTTCTCCGTCTTTAGCAAGATGATCTTTTTCCAAACGGACAACCAATTGCAGTTCGCCCATAAAATCGCCAAGTTCCTCTGTAACCTCAACGTTTTCCGGATATTTCTCTAATACGGAGATGGTATAGCGCAGCATCCGCGCCAGCTCGTATGTCTCCGCCATGGACGAGCCGAAAACAGCCGGCAACCCGTTCAACGCATCATACCACCCCGGTTTCCCGCCTTCCATTTCAATGCCCATCCCATAGGCATCCAGCGCCGCAAACTTTGTCGCGCACAATAGAAGCAGCTTTTCCATCAGAGTAACCAGTACCACCTCACCCTCTCCAAACTGTGCACGCACCAGCTTTTCGCCAGTACTGCGTCTGCTCTCCTTATAAAGCGCATGATATTGGCGAAGCCCGTTTTCTGTTTCCTCATAACGTCTGCTCCGATGGTTGATATTTATCTGCGACAGGAAATAAGTGTATTCCGCTTCGTAAAGCATTTCGTGTTCCTTGTCGGGATAAATTTCCAAATAATCCTCAATCAAATCCAGATTGTATGTCCAATGGTCGCTCCAATAGCCCTCACCGAAATTACCGTTCACCATACTATCCGCAAAATCAATAATCCGGTAAAAAAGCGATTCCTTCCAGTCACCGAGTGTTTCATCCAGCTTCGTCCACAGCGCTCCCGGCGTAAACGGCGCTGCCGTGAATGCCGTTAACTTAGCTGCCGCCTCTTCCTCTATTTCTTGGAAC
>VSOA01000349.1 GCA_009774585.1 Lachnospiraceae bacterium | reverse complement strand
CCTTATTTATATTGGGATGGAAAACGGAACCGTCATGCTCTGGGCATGCCAGGTGCTTATATTATGGAAGATGGCGACTGGCAGTCAGATAAAGTTTTAAAATCTGTATACAGGTACGCTATGGATGATTGAAAAAAGAAATGTCAGATAAAGTGAATTCTCATTTTAAGGAATTATGCAACATAAAATACAACACAATAAAAAAACACCGCATTTAATCGGTGTTTTTAATAGCGAGAGGGGGATTTGAACCCTCGACACTACGGGTATGAACCGTATGCTCTAGCCAACTGAGCTATCTCGCCATATTATTAAAATATTCTGCATTCACAGAAAGTGGGACCTATAGGGCTCGAACCTATGACCCTCTGCTTGTAAGGCAGATGCTCTCCCAGCTGAGCTAAGATCCCATTAATAAAATTATTATACAACCAACTACCAAGAATATAGAATGGCTTACCATTCTTTATGAGATATGGCTGTCTATGTAACCATTTCTCGAGCGACCCGGATGGGACTCGAACCCACGACCTCCGCCGTGACAGGGCGGCGCTCTAACCAACTGAGCCACCGGGCCTAGCCGCTTCAGCTATTATATTATATATATTTTTGATAAATCTGTCAATGGACCTTCGGGGACTCGAACCCGGGACCGACCGGTTATGAGCCGGTTGCTCTAACCAACTGAGCTAAAGGTCCGTGAACACTTGCTGGGTTATTGCCTTGCTGGCAAAAGCCGATAAACGGACTCGAACCGTTAACCTGCTGATTACAAATCAGCTGCTCTGCCAATTGAGCCATATCGGCAAACTATAACTCAATGACTCCAACGGGAATCGAACCCGTGTTACCGCCGTGAAAGGGCGATGTCTTAACCGCTTGACCATGGAGCCCTAAACAGCTAAACCTAACGGATAATATACTATCATAATTCATCACTTTTGGCAAGGGAAAATATTGCATTTTTCATATTTTTTGAAGCAATTTCTCTTACTCATTCTTTATCGCAATCTGACACATTTTCATCGCTTCCAGTGCGTTCTTATGACTCTCAGGTGTAACGCCGGCACAGCACGCCGCGTCAACGACAATCGGCGTCTCCGGCATAAACGCCTTAAATAGCAGCGCATTGGAAATAACGCAGATATCCGTGCACAATCCGCACAATTCAATTTCTTCAATAGGTTCTTGGTCATTTTCTTTCTTTAAATCAGACGCCAGTTCTACACTGCCGAACGTCGGTTTATTATAAACTTTCCAATCGGCTTCATCCTCAATCGCCCCAAGCTGTTCATCTAAATACCATCCGTCTTCACCCAGTATACAATGTTTGACAGGCAGATTTCTCCCCTCCTGCGTATTCAGATAATCAGATGTATGCGTGTCCTTTGTAAAAATCACTTTACCGTCGTAATTCCGGACTTTCTTAACAACACCGGGCAAAATAGCCCGTGCTTCTTTCGTTCCCAGACTTCCGCTTATAAAATCTTTCTGCATATCTATCACAATCAAATATTTCATATTAATCCTCATTTCTCTGCGATAATTTATTATTCACACCGCTCTCCATTCCGTAACGTCACACGCTCCTTACTCATGTGCATTCCCTGCTTTTTCATCCCACACAGGCACATCTGTTCCGGCAATCTTGGAAGTAAACGGCGTACCATCTTTTCTCTCAAAGTGTTCTGTCGCCCGCTTCACATAGGAAAATCCTATATATAACAGCGGAATATTACAGTATGCTATCAAAATATTGGCAAAATCCGAAAGATCCCATAAGGAACCCAGATCCATACCTGCAATACTGGTCAGCACGCCAAATGAAACCACTACCATACAAAGAATGCGTATTATCAGAATAAAGGATTTCTTCGTTGAAATGCGGCTGGCACAAATCTCTGTGAAGGAAATGAATCCCAACAGGCAGGTAAAAGCAAATAACCCAAAGCACACAGAAATCAGCAGCGATACGGCAGTATTAAACGTCGTACCCGGAGTCAGTTCCGTCGCCGATGCCAAATATTTGGGCAGCTTACCTAGGTCAAACCATGCCGCAGCATTATCTGTCAGCCACACGCGCCCCATGATCACTACAAAACCGGTCAATGTACAGATAACAATCGTATCGAGAAAGACGCCGATTGCCTGCACGCACCCCTGATCACAAGGATGCGCGGCATCCGCTGCCGCCGCCGGCATGGTGATGGTACCCTGTCCGGCCTCATTAGACATCAGCCCACGCTTAACGCCTTGAATCAGTGCAACGCCGAATGCTCCGCCAAATACAGCTTCCGGTTTAAACGCTTCCGTAAACACCGCATAGAAAAACCATGGAATCCTCGTAAAATTAACAACAATCAGTACAAGTACGGTCATTACATAGATGACTGCCATAATCGGTACCAGAATATCCGTAACCCTCGTCACTTTACGGATACCGCCCCATGAAATCACTACCATAGCAACCATCAACACGGCAAAAGAAATCCAATATAACGCAGAATCCGTAGAAATCGTCTTACCGGTAGCTGCCTCAGCAATCTGTCCGATAGAGGATACGGTATTAAATCCCTGCGCCGGAAAACACAAAAGTGCATAAATGATATACATTAATGACAAAACCACCCCGGCTGCTGCAGAACCTTTCAAAAGACGCTTGCCGTAGAACGCCAAGCCTCCCACGTACTCGTCCCCTTTCTTCTCCTTAAAAATCTGTGCCAGCGTAGACTCTGTATATGCCGTCGCCATACCAAAAAAAGCCGAAACCCACATCCAGAACAGTGCGCCGGGGCCTCCGATTGAAATAGCGCCCGTAACGCCCAATATATTACCCGGTCCCACCCGCATAGCCGTCGATAAGAAAAATGCCGCCAACGGCGTAATACCTGTCGTCGCCGCTTTTCTCGTTTTTAAAACCTGCATACCATGGCGAAAATACCGAACCTGAATAAAACGTAATTTACAAGTAAAAAAAATTCCCGATCCCAACAAAAGAATAATTGCCAAAGAAAAATTACCTAAAATCGGAATGGAACTATACCATAAAAAATTCGCCGGGAAATCCCAAAACAAATCAGAAATCACCTGAATCTTAGAACAAACTGCATTAATCGCATCGAACAACGCCTGCATATGTATAGAGTCCCCCTCTTCATTAAATATCATAAGTATACTATAATCCAAAATCCATTACAATAAAAAAAGCGTCGCCCGGCAGCGACGCTTAAAAGAATGCTCCGCATTCTCATCGAACTCCACCACGATTACAGCAATTTCCTATAACATAAAAAAGCACAGACATTAGCGACTGTGCTTCATACAACTCCCCGAGTAGGGCTCGAACCTACAACCCCGCGGTTAACAGCCGCGTGCTCTACCATTGAGCTAT